>JAGQXH010000018.1 GCA_020436695.1 Lewinella sp.
GCTTCGGCCGTGATATTGGCCTGATTTTCGGGTTGCTCTCCCAGGATCAGGAGTTGTTGTTCCAGTTCGTAGGCAAATTCACCGTGCTGGAGGCCATACTTTTCGAACCGGGACTGTAGGATCGGATCGTCAACCTGATCGGCAGCGGTGTGATACCCTTTCTGGGCACTGCGGCAATAGGAAAGGAGTTCATTAAGCTGAGCGGTCTCGTCTTTCATGCTGTTCTTGTTACTACTAATGGAACAGTGTGTATCTCACGAAAGATTGGTGAATGTTGTTTTTTAGTGTTCGGGTGTTGATGTGTTTGGGTGTTGATGTGTTCGCCTGAACACCTGAAAACCTGAACACTTCAGCACATTTACCTCATTCCTCATTCCTGACCATCACCGTAGGGATCGGCTTATCATTATAAATTTTCAGTTCCATGATATCCGAAGGCAGATAAATATCGCTTTTGGATAGCGCCTGAACCACTTCCCGAATGGCATTGGTCTTAACCGCAAGGCCGGAGACCGACTTATCGAAAGTATCGATCCAGAAGTAGACGGTCATATTGATGGTACTTGCTCCCAGACTGGAGATGGTTACATTAGGTGCTTTTTCCTCCCGGAGGATGCCGTGCACCGTTTCCAGGGTCTTGTAAATAGTCTTGGTGGCTTTATCCAGATCGGATCCATAATCGAGGCCGATATCGAAATCCATACGTATGAATCCGTCGATGGTATAATTAATGATGGGATTTTTCAGGATCTGCCCGTTAGGTACGTATACATCTTTCCCGTCAAAAGTCTTGATGTGCGTATCGCGCAGGCTGAGCCCGCGGATGGTGCCCGTAATGTTCCCGGTTTCTACAGTATCTCCGATGCGGAAGGGGCGTTTGAAAGCCATAAGAATACCCGCCAGGAAATTTTCTCCGATATCCTTGAAGGCAAAACCGATGATGAAAGCTGTAATACCTGCGCCGGCCAGCAAACTGGCGGCAGCATCCTGCAAAGCCAGTACCTTTAAAATGATAAGCCCCCCGGTGAGCAGTACCACCCAGCGCACAATCCGGGAAAAAAACTGGGCCAGCAACGGGTCTTCCATGCGCTCATTGAGCTGCGTTCTGGAAAAATTGCTGAAACGGCGGGCGGCAAAAATAGCGATGAGCAAAATTATTACCGCCAGAACCACTTTGGGTAAGGTAGCTACGAGCAGATCGTAATAACTCCGCACCTGTAACTGAAGGTCTTCAAGGAATTGTTGCATATGGTAGATGATTATTGTTGTCCGTCAATGGCTGGAGACGCTTAGTTAATCGGCGGTTTCTTCTCCCTGCTCAACTTCCACTTCCACATTTTCCACTTTCACCGCATAGCTGGCCGGCTGTAATCCTTTATCTGCTTTTTTGCTTACGATCCTCGCCGTAATTACCGCCCCCAGTAGGAAAATAAGGGAGGCGTAGAATACCCAAAGCATAATAACCAGAATAGAGCCCGCCGCATCGTACAGATTGGCCGTATTACTCTGACCAATATAATACACTACCGCTGGTTTCTTTGAAAGAAGCTGATCAGCCGGTAGCGATCTTCATCGTATTTCTTTTCAAAAGCATCTGCATTCTCAAAAATGTTCACACTCATGAGTTCACTGATGGGTTTGAGGATGTCAAAATAGCTAAACATAGTGCGCAGCGTGGCCACAATGGGCAGGGCCAGCACCAGCCCGGCAATGCCCCAGAGGGCGCCACCGATGATCAGGGCGATGATGGCGGCCAGCGGATTGATCTTCACACTGCTTCCGACCACCTTCGGGGTAATAAAATTCCCTTCTATCGATTGAATAGTGATGTACAACAGTACGACTGCCAGCGGCTGCCACCACGTATGCGTGGTCATCAGAGAAAATATGAAGGGAAAGGTACCGCCCAGAGTGGTGCCTATGTAAGGTACAATGGCCAGTACGGCCCCCAGGAAACCCCAGAAAAAGGGATACTGGATACCGATCAGCCACAATCCAAGACTGTTAAGTACACCCAGGATCAGCATGACCAGTAAAAGGCCGTAAAAGTAGCGCTGGCTCAGATCCTGCGCCTGATGGATCATGGATCGGGCTTTGGTACGGCTTTCCTGATCAAACTGAGTCAGCAGGAAATTCTTAAAAGCCGTGCGATACAGTAGAAAAAAGAAGGTATAAATGGCGCATATCAGCATGGAGGTCATCATCACTGTAGATGAAGAAAGGCTGGAAGTGATGAAATTAAGCGGTGTCTCCAGCACGGCCGCAAAGTTATTGGTCAGCCATTCCTGGATCTGATCGGCATCAAGCCCCAGGTTTTCACCGCTCCAGAGCACGATCGTTTCGATACCCATCTGCAACTGATCCATCAAACCCGAAAGATCACCCAGAACGGTCACTATCTGGAAGGAAAAAAAAGTGATCAGAAAGAAAACCGGTAACAAAGCTACCAGGAAGGTAATGAAGATGGCTGCTACCCGATTGGAGAACAACCTTTCAAAGAAATTACTGACCGGCTTCAGCATCAAGGCAAAAAGTGCGGCAAAGGCAATAGGTACCAATATAGACTGACCTTTGATGAGTATATACACGATTAGGGTCATGGAGATCAGAAAATGGGCCAGCCGCTGGAGGCTTGGGGAAAAATTCTTCATAGACTATCGAATTTTTATTTTAACATTTTGTAGAAAGGCGGGGTTCGGTGGCTTCCAGACCCGCCAAACATGGGGAAATGGAGGATTGTTTTATACGTACTAGTTCTTTACCAGAAGTACTTTTCAATCACCAAATTTCAAATTATGAAAAATCATCTGATCTTTTTGCTGACCCTGTTCCCTTTTTTACACGCATGCGGGGTGCAGCAAACCATACCGCCGGATGGTTCGAATTACACTTACTGCAGCACAAAATTTAATGTATGTATGCAGTATCCCAGTTCCGTCCTGCCTTCACCCGACGAAGGAGATAAAGATAACGATCTGTTGCTGGGCCTGTATTCCGAAGAAAAAGATATCCGATTATTCCTGTCGGCGGATAAAAACGCAGAGGGACTCACCTTCGAGCAAATGTATGAAAGACAACTGGCCCAATGGTCCGGTACTTATGACGATGTGGATGAAGATGCTTCGAATATTACGGATGACGGTTATGAACTGAGTGCAAGAGCCGACGGCTATCACCTATTTGCCAAAAGTATGGAGTTGAATGATACCGGTGTGTATGTATATCTGAGACTGGTGGGAGGACCGGAACTGAATGCAATGGTCTTTGCCGAGTTGAAAGATAAGATCTTGCTTTATCCCAATAAATAAGGGGAAGCTGGGGCTCTTAGTGTTTATTAGGCGTTTGATCCCTGCAGTATAGTTGCCTGGGTTGAGTGCCCAAAAACGACGGTAACCCAAATAAATGGGCCACCGTCTTAAGAGCCCCAATTATCCATCCTTTCAGATGGACGGTACAATATTAAGCGTATTATATCCCTTGGAATGGTCGGAAACGAAGGAAAAAAAGCCCGATTGGAAGTAATTTTCTTTTTTTAAAAAATAATTTTGCAACCCAAAAATTGCTTCTGCTTGATTAAATAAAATTAAAATGATTAAATAAAGTCATTTTTGAGGAGTGGGATATTCGATGAGGTCGCAATAAGTGTTTGTTGTTCAGTGATTTATAGAATTGGCACGCGATTTGTCTTACCTAAAGTGTTGCATTCGTAAATTCTTTGAACACTAAAACACACGACGATGACTACCTTAGAATTCAATCAAGAACTGACTAACGTAAAATCAACCCTCTTCTCTTTTGCCCTTAAATTGACCAAAGATTATCAAGATGCACAGGATCTGTTTCAGGATGCTGCTGCCCGTGGGTTCCGCTACTGTAGCCGTTTTGAAATGGGGACCAACTTCCGTGCCTGGATGGCCACCATCATCCGCAACACTTTCATCAATAAATGCCGTGCCAACCAGAAGCGCCGGACCGTTAGCGAACCGATCGAAACCTTCACGTACTCCATCGAAAGCCAGAACATCGTAGCCAATCAGGGAGAAATGGATATGCGCATCCAGGAGATCTATCGCATGCTGGAGAACATTAACGATATCTACCGCATTCCATTTATCATGCACTATCAGGGGTATGAATACAAAGACATTGCCGAACAGTTGGGACTGCCTATCGGTACGATCAAAAGCCGCCTGCATACCGCCCGTACCATGTTGAAGAATATGATCTCTCAGAAGGAGTCATTGCCCCAGGTCATCCAGTAAGTCAGCAATCGGAATAACACTAAGAAAACAGGTATCATCGAATGTAATATCTGTAAACACGCTTCAAAATACAATCCAGTTGCTAGTCTTTTGAGCCCCTATAATGGTCGAACTAATCCATTAAATTTCGCAGGAAGTCGCCCTTTGGAAGAGAAAGGGCGATAAAATCCCCAACAAACTGCCGGTCCGGTATTATTCCGCGACCGGCATATTTGTTTCATTGCAAAGTACAATTATAAGCGGCGTAAGGAGCTTCACCCATCGTCGCTATGGGAAGTGATTCACCTATGATTTGATAAAAGGAAAAAATTGTACCTGAAAAATAAATCTCACCGAACACCAACAACGACCTGAGGGTTTCAAAGCTGAAGATCATCACCGCAAAAAACGATGTGATCTTGTAATCAAATAAAACCATAATCAAAGTCCAATTGACCATGAAAAATGCTATTGTAATTATCCTTGTAGTTGCCGGATTATTTCTGGCAGTAAAGGGAATACAAACCATACAAAGTTCTACTGCCGACGTAAGTATTCTCGGCATTGAGATCAACGCAAATGATGAGAGCGGTCAGACGGCCGGCATCATGTATCTCGGTCTGGGAATTGCCGCTTTGGCGGGTAGTTTCTTCGTATGGAAGAAGTCCTGATCACACTACTTGGTAGTATGACGGAAATAAATGAAAAAACTTTTTCCAGAGGTTTTGAAAATTTCGAACACCATCTCCTGATCGTCTATGACTTATCGAAATATTAAAAACCTAAAGTTTTTTCATTTATTTTTTCTCCGTCGCTTACACTCTTTTTCTAACAAAAAATTTAAACCAAGATGAAAACTTTCAGATTCTTTTTTATTGCCCTTGGCCTGATCAGCATGATCAGTTTTACCACCTCTTGTGATGATAACCGCTCTGCCAGCGAACAGGTAGAGGAAGCCGGTGAAGATATGGCGGATGCTTTCCGCACCGAGCAGGAGGAACTGACCGCCGATCTGCGCGAGGCACGTAACGAAATTAACGGTAAACTGTCTGAACTGCGCGCCGATATGGAAAACGCTACCGAAGAAGGTAAAGATGAGATCCAAAAGCAGATCAACAAGCTGGAAAAATGGGGTGATGACCTCGATAAAGACATGGATCGCGTAGCCCGCAGTGCTCAGAATGGTTGGGAAAACCTGAAGAGTGATGTCCGCAAGAGTCTTGATAACTTTGAAGACGCCTGGGATGATGCTTTTGATTCCTAATATCGATCGTCAGTCATAAAAAACAATGGGATAAACATCCCTAGATCCGGTAGTCGCCTCTTATGGCACTACCGGATTTTCCATTTTATACCTGCCTCATATTTGACCCATCTCCAAATACTCAGCTTTTCTACCTGATACTAATTGATTGTAGCTTCTGCGATGTGTTCCCGGCAACTTTGAGTTAACAATTGATAACTCAATAACAGAACACATGAGATCCTTAAATTATCTGCTATTAGCTTTCTTTTTACTACTGGGTAATATTCCTGCTCACACGCAAACTGCACGCCCTATCGACGGTTATGCCATCGATGTTGGGGGGGAACACACCGACTACCTTTATTGCATCGGCACTTCTAAAAGGCTATTTAAATGGAACAGCCGAACCCAGAAGTGGGTATTGCACTCCGATGCCAAACGCAACCTTAAGCGCGTCACTACCTGGAAGCATCTCCCGGTGGTCGTGGATGAAAGTGGACTGGTGTTTTTGTATCGCAGCGGCAAATTTGAATCACTACCCGGTGTCTTCAAAGAAGTGAGCGGCAATCGGCAGGCCCTGTACGGATTGGATATCACCGGAAGGATCTACAGTTGGAATTCCCGGGAGAGCAAATGGTCCAAGCATTTTGTAGTAGATGCCATTGCCAACAACATTGCTGCCGTCGATGACCAACTTTTTTACACCAACAAGTACAATCAATTGGTACGCCTGACGCCGGGAAAAGGCCCACTTGAAAAACTAAATGTAGAAGCTACGGAGCTTGCCGGTAGTAGTAACGGCACGCTGGCCATTGTTGACCATAAAAAAGAAATAAGGCTTTTTTCCACCCAAACGAAAGCATGGAAAACTGTCGGTACGGAGCCGGATTTTTACAGACTTACACTGGCTGAAAATGCCTATTTCGCAACGGGGCATAATCAGAAGATCTATTCCGGCAACATTGCCGGCAGCTCTGTTGGCAAGGTACCCGCCCTGTCGGATGACGGCGGGGAGATCAGCCAGATTAAATCGGCCAAAAACGTCTTACTGCCATTCTACTACGATCCCATGGATATTGAGTATGAAGTGATCGACGGGGAGACGCTCTTCCAGGGGGATATCATTCTGGGAACGGCCTCAGAGGTAATAGCACCTAAACCGAGGCCACACCCTAAACGGCTTAATCCGGCAATCCAATACAAACCCAAAAGCTGGCCCGAAGGGGTAGGAGCTCAACAGCAGGCGCTTGTCTTTACGCCAAATACCGACGAATTGTGGTTGCATGGAATCATCCCATATCGGCTGGATGCCGAGTTCTCACTCGATGATCGAGCCAGGATACTACGGGGAATCGAAGCACTCAACAATGAGACAAATCTGCACATTATTCCCCGCGCAGGAGAGGAAGACTATGTGTACATCAAAAAGGTGGAAATGCGCTCGGCCGGAGGAAAAAGCAGCCTGGGGCGGCGAGGTGGCGAGCAATCGCTCAAGTTAAATCCCGGCAATTTCAATGAAGGCACGGTCATCCACGAGCTCTTACACACCGCCGGCTTTTACCACGAACAGCAACGGAATGATCGGGACAATTTTGTTCAGATCAACTTTGATAACATCACGCTCTTAAATCGCCACAATTTCTGGAAAGAAGACCGGGATAATGCCCACACCTGCGGTAGTTATGATGTCAGTTCCATTATGCACTACAGCGGCTATGCGTTCTCACGCAATGATGAGCCTACCATCATCGATCGCCGTACCGGCCTCCCGGTCGCGCGCACCGACGAGCTTTCCGATACGGATAAGGATTGTGTCAACCTCATTTATAAAGTGGAAGGCAGCGAAATGGTGCCGCCGGACGTGTCCCGCGTCAGAGAAATGAAGTGCACCGTAAAAAGCCTGTGGACCAATACGCTGGAGAGCAGAGTGGGAGACAATAAATATCCTGACTTCTATGCAGATATCGAGATCGGATCCGGTTGGCGCTGGACGCCGGGTCTGGACGATACCTCCACCAAGCAGATTACTACCGAAGTGATGCAAAATGCTCATGATGTGCGGCCCAATTGGGTGGTAAATCATTTCCTGGAGGCCGGATTGGAGGAAGCTAAGGTAGCCATTACCCTCAAGGATGAGGATGGGGTCCGGGATCGGGCCCGTTATGACATCTTTGATGTCAATCCGCGTCCCGGCGAAACCACCCTCGAATTACTGGTTAATACCGTCACCGGAGAGATCTATCTGGGCGCTCCCGGCGGCCGCACTGATCTCCTGATCGGTTACATGGGCGAAACGCTCTACGTGAGTGGGTACGACGGAGATTACTACGCCCAAATGGGCTTTGAGATTGGGTGGTAATCACTAGCGTGGCCACTTCCACAGATCAATAATAACGTAAATATTTATGAAAAACTTATTCTTCCTACTGTCACTTATGCTGTTGGCAGCTTTACCCCAACAATTATCGGCAGCCAATCCCCAGGCCGGTCTTTATTACTCCATCAATTCTGCCAAAAATCCATTTATGGCAATGGGTACCCAGGGCCGCACCATAACCGGAGGTATCCTGGCTTCCCTGAACAATTTTACGCGCGAACCCACACACCCTTCCTTTCAATGGGAACTCCGCTCGGCCGGTGATGGCTGGTACTACCTGAAAATGATCGATCAAAACCTGTATCTAAGACTGGTCTATGCCGGAGTAGGCCTCGGTTATCGGGCGCAGTTGTATCGCTACAGCAATACGGATGCCTACAAGTTCAGGATCGTTAATGCCGGTGGTAAATATTCCTACATCATCCCGAAGATCGATTCCCGAAAACGATTGGGATTGCGTGACGGGGGTACGCTGGTGGGGACTGAGATTGTGATGCAAAGCCCATCTTCTGATCGCAGCCAGCAATGGCAGTTTATCCCCGTAAATAAAATGCGGACCGCCAGGGTAGTACTTCAATCGATCAAATGCCTTCAGGTGAATGATCCGGGCAAAGAAGTTGAAATATTCGGTACTATTTATACCAGTCCGGTACATGATCGCACAGCGATTGCCGAAGGCACCCATTTGTTTAACCGGCCGGCTAAAGCTTGTATTGACCTTCGCCGAGATCAGGAGTACCCGGTCGGTTCTTCCTACACGATCGATCTGGATAATAAGATCTTGGGAGGGGGCGATATCTATTTTGATTTAATCATTGATCTATTTGAACACGACGGCAGCTCCGGCAACGAAGCCTTTGAATTCGGCGACCATTGGAGACTCAGCGATGGGTTCAATCAACTAAAAACAGTTCGAATGGAAGTGGAGGGGACCATCCTGCTGGTCAATTGGATGGTACAGGTTGAATGAATGACTCGGATCGCTACACACTTAGAATTTAACCTTTAACAAGCCAAAAGTCATGAAATATATCTTGCAGTTATTACTCTCTTTCGGTCTGCTGTTGTCAGCTATTTTGCTACACGCACAACCCCGGGCCGGTAAAACCTACTATGTGAAAATGGCTACCGGTAGCCTCTATCTGTGTCCGGCTAACGGGGAAGCGTTGGACCGGGTGCTAATGCACATCGACAACAAAACCGCCACCAATAGAGAAGACTTCCGTTGGCAACTCCTGGAGGCCGGTGCCGGTTGGTATTACCTCATCCATGAGGCCTCGGGTCTGGCTATGGATGTGCAGAATGGCAACGGTATCTTAGGCAATAACCTATGGTTGTGGCCTCGGAATAATGGAGATGCCCAGAAATTTCGCTTTGTCTCCAATACGAGTGGTACCAGCTACAAATTGGTAAGCAAGCTCAACAGCAGTCTCCGCGTAGGGGCAGATATGAGCAATCGGAACCTACTGTCATTACAAACCGATGCTCAATTTTCTTTGCAATACTGGGCTTTTGAAGACCCCACCGAAGCAGATCTGGGCGGGCCCATACCCAATTTTTCCCGCATGTACAGCGATGGCAGAAGAGATGTATTCCTGCGGCGGGTGGGCGAGCGGCAGGTATTCGGCGTAATGGAAACGCCACAGTATTCCTTAGTGATCCTGGGGGAACTCAAGCGGCAATCCGGAGGTCCGCTCTATATCGATTCGGAATATTTCCCGGTACCTAAGGGCGATGGCCGCGAGCGTATTGCCGGCTATCCGGATGAGTTCGGGAATATCCAGATCGAAGAGGACGGCAATCGGATCTCCTTTACCCAATGGGCCGACCGGATAAGAAATGACCATAACCTGCCGGCCACCCGGGATGGTGTGTGGACCCCGCCGGCTACTGATGCCGGTTTTCAGGCTGTTTACGGTGCCGGCCTCAGCGGCTTATGGCTCGGCGATGATGGAGGGCGGTACTATCTGTTTCAAACTGACGACGCACGGGTCATCTGGTTTGGTGAGCAAAGTAATGAGCGACCTCGTTTTGCCAATGTATTCGTAGGAGATATTTCGGATGGCCTGGAGCCGCCCAATGAATTTGGAGGCCGCCGGGAACGGGAGTATACACTCACGGGGCAATGGGTGGATGTGCCCAAAGGCACTACCACCGGCACGGGGGAGCTTAGCTTTCAGGGAAGTTCTAAGGTGTTGCGTAAGCTTAATGGCCGTGGTTTTGGGGCCACTCGTCTGGTAAGGCAGCGCTACCTGCATGTGGAAGTGAAACACCTCACCGCCAAAACGGAAGATGCCTGCGGGGAGATGGATTTTTACGGTCGTATTCGAATCGGTGACCAAAACCAGCAACTCGGCGTGGTGACCGGTAACGATATTGCACCCAACTGGAGGGTGACCGGCCGTTGGACCAGATCGGAACCCATCGCAGTGGTGATCTCCATCAGGGATAAGGACGACGGTATCCGCTGTGGTGGTGAGGATGACAAAGTGGATATCAACCCGCAACATGGTTCGGATTCGGAGGAACGTGCGTTCGATCTCTATTTGGAGGTACATCCCAACGGGACTATTTTCCAGCTAAATAAAGATGGAAGCAGGGGTAGTCTGATCGGGAATGCCCGGTTTAACATTACCCGGGATGAAGCAATTATCGTCCTGGAGGGTGATACTTACAACCGGAGTGGGTTTGGCAAAAATGTGGCCGCAAGCGGTGGGGCCTCCCGGGAAGAGTGTGCCCGGATCGAATTTGAGGTGACCTGGTCTTATCTTCCGGAGTGATGGATGAGACGGTAAATTCCGTATTTTCCTGCCAACAGAACTAAACGCTGCTATGAAAGGCATCACCATCATCATTGTATTTATAACAGGTGCAGGAAGTATGATCGCTCAAAACCCACCGCTTTATGATCTTTCCTCCCAATTTGACTCCGTTAATACTGAGCAGGAACGCTACAACGACCTGTATCAGTATGCGCAGATACTGGAAGATCCAAGCGGTGAATGGAGCTACGAGGATGTAGTACGAAGATCGGATCAGTTTGGTCCAAACACTACCCGGACAGATCGCGATCTCGAAAAAGTCTTTTGGGCTAAGCTGCTCCTGCGTGATCCCGAAGGTGAGAAACGCCTATTTTCCGCAGGCTATCCTTTCGACGATTACGCCCTGGTGGATATCTACTACAACAAAGGCGATTCGCTCATCCATCAGCAAGCTGGTGCACAACGCCTGGCCGCCGAAAAAACCATCCGGCGCAGCGGTTCCTATTTTTGGGTAGAGGTGCCGAAGGATATCATGGTGACGGTGTATCTACGCCTGGACAATGCTGCCTGGAAGTCTGACTTCTGGCGGCGCAATCCGGTTTCTGTTTATCACATTGATCCCGCCTCCGTACCCGATCTGAGCGGTGCCTATGTGTTGCTGGATTTTCCGGAAGACCGGGTAGCCGTCAATACCTGGGAGCCAACCCACTTAGCTGGATTTCCGGGAGAATACCCTATACCAGACTTATGGTTAACCGAACCTCCAAAAATAATTTCGCTGGGCCGGCACTTTGAATTTTTCCCCGATCCGGAATGTAGGTTTACGCTGGAAGAGGTACAGACAACTTGGGATCAGCAGGCTTATTTCAGAGGATATCAATGGCCCGAACTGGACTATAATCGCTGCCATTGGGCCCGGCTGGTGGTGGTGAATCCAAAACCATTTGCCCAAAGCCGTACTTTTGCCTACCGACGCTATCCCTGGCAGGAGATAAAATATTTTTTGCCCGATTCCACCGGTAAGTACCAGCAATTCACGGCCTTTCCAAATGATCACCAGATGGAAGCATTTTCCTTCACTATTCCTCCGCTGGATACCCTAACGCTTTTCGTTCGATATCCAGAAATACCCTATGGGTTTCATGGAAGCGGTGCTATGGTTGACATACCACCGGAAGATTTGAGGAAACAGCAATTCCTCGTGAAATATAAGTACTTCCTGTATGGCGGCATGACCTTTTTGCTGCTCTATTGCTTCCTCCAATTGATCGTGAGTCGCGATCAGCTGTTTTTTTATTACTTCTTAAGTTTGGTAGGTTCGTTTACCTTTTTGCTTATTATGTTGGAGGATGGAGAACTTTTCGGTTTTACTCAGATATTTTATCTGCAATTACCCAACCCCGGTCGCTCTGTATTTACTGCTTTGGCGGGGACTTTTGGAAACATTGGAATACTTAATTATACCGGAATAGTTTTACAGCTGGATCGTACATTCCCGATTTACGAACGGATTCGGAAGTATATCATTTGGGTTACCCTCATCCTGGGTTTGATCTTGATCGTCTTTGAAATATGGTTTTGGCAAACCCTTAGTTTTGAAGCAAATGGTATCCATCAATTTTTGCATACGTTGATCTACAACATCTATGCATTAATAGCCGGGTTTATCTTGTTGATCGGTATCAGTGCGGTGGTTAAAAAAGTACCCTTGAGCCGTAACTTCCTGATCGCTCTTCTTCCTTTTGGCCTGGGCGTATTTTCCATGTTTGAACTCTTTCTGTTTATCTCGCCACTGGTCAGGTATTTTCTTCTCATCGCCGGTATGGTGCTTCCCACTATGCTGTTTGGTATAATAGCGGCCGGCCGATCCAATCTACTGAAGCTGGAAAAGGCGCAGGCCTCACAGCAAAAAACACAGTTGGAGAACCAACTCCTCCAGATCGAATCCAAAGCCCTGCGCGCCCAGATGAATCCGCACTTTATCTTCAACTGCCTGAATTCCATCAAAAGCCTGATCCAGGATAAAGCCAATAAACAAGCCGTCCACTATCTGACCTTATTCTCCAAATTCATTCGCCAGGTGCTGAACCACTCTGAAGAAAAGCAGATCAGCCTGGAGGAAGAGTTGGAGATGTCCCGACTGTATATAGAAATGGAGAAACTACGCTTTGAAAAGTCTTTTACTTACAAAGTTGAAGTCGATCCGACAGTAGACACCAGTTTTTTCCGCGTCCCGCCCATGATCCTTCAGCCTTTCCTGGAAAACGCCATCTGGCACGGCCTGATGCACAAAGAAGGAGAGCGGGCGATCCGACTGGAGATCCGGCCCGAAGGGGAAGGGGTGAAATGCATCGTGGAGGATAATGGCATCGGCCGGGAACAGGCGGCTACCCTGAACCTGAGCCGGCAATATCAGCACCGCTCTTTCGGCACCCGGCTGATCCTGGATCGTCTGAAGGTGAATAAGGAGTTATTCAACAGCAATTTTATGATCAATATTATTGATAAGATGACGAATGGCCAGGCGGCGGGGACGCGGGTGGAATTGAGTTTGGGCGGGTGAAGAGGCTGTCTAATAAGACAACCTCTTCATTCTTATGTATCACTTCTGGCGAAAAGATATTTATGCACTAACCCCGCCAACACCGCTCCGGCAATCGGTGCTACCCAGAATAACCACAGCTGCCCCATAGCCCAGCCGCCTTCAGCAAAAAGGGCCTGACTGGTACTTCTTGCCGGATTGACTGAGGTATTGGTGACGGGAATGCTGATCAGGTGGATCAGTGTGAGGCCTAATCCAATGGCCAGGCCGGCAAAACCCGATGGTGCATTGGCATGAGTGGAACCCAGGATGATCATCAGGAACATGAAGGTCATGACCAGCTCGGTGATCAGTGCGGAAGACAGCCCGTACCCTCCGGGAGAATGTTCTCCGTATCCATTGGCCGCAAATCCGCCGATCTCCGCCCCGGACCTGCCGCTTACAATGAGGTATAGAATGCCCGCTCCCACGATAGCTCCCAGTACCTGTGCGACTATATAAGGCAGGAGATCTTTAGCATCAACCCGACCGCCAACCCAGAGGCCAAGAGTTACCGCCGGATTTAAATGACAACCGGAAACGTGCCCGATGGTATAGACCATGGTAAGAACGGTGAGGCCGAAGGCGAGGGCGACGCCGACAAAGCCAATGCCCAAGTCGGGAAAGGCAGCGGCCAGAACTGCACTGCCGCAGCCTCCCAGAACCAGCCATAGGGTACCGATAAATTCCGCAATTAATTTTTTCATAGATCCTGTGTTTAGTGGTAAATAAAGAGTTTATGTAATGTCTTGCAATGGTTGTCTGGATGAATGGATCTGTACTCCGAAAAGAAGAAGGCAAAGAATATTGTCGTGAGGACGAAGAAATTTACGAAAGAAACGTGATTTGTTTATACCGGCGGGCATAAATTTGCGCACCGCCAATTTTCAAAGCCGGGGTTGTGTAGAAAGTCGTTCCCTAAAGATGACAGAAAAATAATGTTTGGGTTGAAAGTGTGGCGGTTCTCCCTAAGGGGAGTCAGAGGGGCTGAGCCAAGGCAAAGCAAACATTAATCCGATAGGTTTTGTCTCACCAGCAATTTTTTATGTAAGACGTAGCCGTATTAGAAACGATACAAAACCGGCGTGAAGCGCTCTCCGAGCGCACGTTTTTCTGTGTCACACGCGCTCGGAGAGCACTAAATTCCGGTTTGCCATTGCATATGAGAAATTGCTATTGTCTCACTGTATGTTGCATATCTCATTGATTTTCAGGCCGCAAAATTTACGCATCTGCAAATTAGTCAGAGTAGAATTGCGGAGCTGACTTGAGGAGAGGGCAAGAGGATTAAAGGAAATGGCTACCGGCCATAACTCCTCAGGATCTCAGCACTAAAAGCACCTAAGAGATTTCCGAGGATATTATTGAACGACTCCAGTGCTGACTGAATAAGCGGAAACGCCAGCAGGAGGAGAATAGTCATAATAATGATAAAGGCACCGGTGAATACAAATGAAGCATCATGTTGTGGAGTGGCTTTCATAACTATTGAGTCTTAGGATGGTTTAGCGTTTTTGGTGTTCTAATCCTGGGGTAGCATGACGGGATGGATATTTAACCAAAATCAGGTTTTGCAAAGCCGTGTGTTAGTCCTGATGCGGCAACTAAAACCTGATTTCGGTTAATTTGCTTGACGGTTAGCCTTTGGTGAAAAACACCTTCTTCGGCGGTTTGCGGTCCTCACAGGGATCATTGATGGGATCCATCCAAAGGCGGTCTGCTTCCACTGTATATTCATAAGTTCCTTTTTCCGTACAGCCCTCATCGTTTTGTACCGTGATCTTGTTGCCGTCTACCCAGTACTTGCCGGTCACTTCTACCGTACCGTCTACATTAATATCTACCGCATAAGTACCGTCGGCTTTTACTTGCCATTGCCAGGTAATTTCGCCCTTGTCCGAGCAGTCGCAAGGGATCGTGATCACCCAGTTCCCTTCCAGGGTTTGGGCTTGAATAGTGAAACTAAAGCAGATCATCAGTAGGAATAGAGAAAGAGTTTTCATAGTCTGGTATTTTTTTGTTGATTGATGAGATCAAAGTTAGGTGGGCAGGGGTGAGTAAACTATCTGTAGTTAGTATCGGGAAGGATTCCTTAGTATTTGTAGCTGTAGACTTTCTAAGTTTCCGAAAATGCAGCAAGTCTGCCGGTTTCTGGCAATTAATCAGCTGATCCGTTGAATACTAAATTGTGCTGGGAAGATTTACGGCTATATACCTATCTTTCCTCAAATAGAATATACAAAATACCTAGCACCATGCTCAATGCCATCATCATCGACGACGAACCCAGATGCATCAAGACTCTGGCCAATGATTTGGAAGAATACTGCCCACAGGTAGAAATTTTGGAGCGGTGTGCTTCTGCCAAGGACGGGCTGAAAGCCATACGGCAGCACCGGCCCGATCTGATCTTTCTGGATATCAACATGCCCTGGATGAGCGGGTTGGAACTGCTGGAAGTGATCGGCGATATCACCTTTGATGTCATTTTTACCACCGCGCACGATCAGTACGCCGTACAGGCCTTCCGGCTCAGTGCCATCGATTATCTGCTTAAGCCGGTAGACTATCAGGAACTCATTACGGCAGTGAAAAAAGTGGAAACCAAACGCAGTCGGATTACACAGGAGCAACTGGGGCATCTCAAAGAAAATATGAACCCGGTTTCCGATATTCAGCGAATTGGTATCCCCACCAAATCGGGCATTGATTTCGTACTTATTCAGGATATTCTTTATTGTGAAGCCGATAGTAACTATACCTTCGTTCATCTCACGGACAATAGAAAGTTGTACTCTGCCAAAACCCTCAAGGATTTTGACCAGTTACTGGGGCAAACCGAATTCTGCCGTATCCATCAGTCTTTCCTGATCAACCTCAACCACCTGAAAAAATACTACCGGGGTGACGGCGGTTATGTCGAAATGATCAATGGGACCTCGCTGAATGTGTCTCGGGCCAAGAAAGAGGAGTTGCTGAGTAAGATCCGGATTTAGGAGGTTTTCCTGGCTTCATTTTCCACTATAGCTTCTTCCATTTCCACCTTAAATAATATTTTTGCGGCTCACCCGTTTGAACTCATGGAGTTGTCTGAAACATCCTGTGGCCGGTGAACGGCCGATATCGGGACTTTTTATACAACTTCCCCGGGTAGTAATCCCAAATCTCCAACTTCCCTGCCGACATCCCATTCTCGTTACGACAGAATGGGCTGATACAAACCGTTTACTTATAAAGTTAGTCTATGAACCGATTTTTCTTTGGAGTCATCCTGTCAACTTTAATGTTTGGGGCTTTCCCGCTTTTGGCTCAATATGAAGGCAATGCACCGTTCTGTCATCAGGGTGGTGGTCTGATCATCAATGAGATCTCCAATGGACCTACTACCGGCTCGGCAAATATGGAGTATGTGGAACTGGTAGTGACTCCGGATCCGGATAACCCTACTGCTCCGGTTGATCTGTCCGGTTGGATCTTGGATGACAACAATGTGGCGGTTTCCGGCGAAGGCAATGCTTCCGGACATTTTATTCTGGGAGATTGCTATCAGGCGGTTCCTCCGGGTTCCATTCTGGTACTGTTCAACCCGGCAGATCGCAACCCGGATCTTCCCGCAGATGACCCGATGGATGCTGATCAGGATGGGGTTTATATTATACCTGCCGATCATGCATGTGTGCAGAGTTGCAACAGTAATCCAACTACAGAAGATTCTAATTACTGCCCCTGCTCCGACCCCAACGCGCCGGCACCGGCCTGGCAGATCGGACTGCGCAATGACGGTGACCTCTTTCAGGTCCGTGATGCCTGTGAATCGGTGGTGCATGCTATTTCCTGGGGAAGTGTGACGTTGTCTGATGAAGTAACAAGTAGTCCGGTTTATTTTAAGATCAATAACAACAGCCAGTCCGGACTGGTGATCTCTTTTACCAATGATACCGGCGACAATTGGAACGATGCCGCCAATTTCTCAAATATATCAGTCAATTCCGGCCAGACGCCGGGTGCCGCCAACAGTACGGCCAATGGAGATATGATCTCCCGCTTTGCTTCCGGTGTCATTGGTGAATGCCAGGGAACGATCTACAACTGTGCCATTGCCGACGCGGGTGATCTCCAGGCCGCCGGGGGGATTAATGATTCACCCATTGTACTGTGTCAGGGGGAAGATCTGGATGCCTTCACGGCCAATTACGATCAGCCCGATGAAAACGAACCCATGGCGCCGGGCTTCACTTTTGAATATGCTTTTCTTTTTACTTCCGATGCCGGACCGGACTATCCGATCCTGGATTTTAATTTCGATGGTGATTTCGATTTCTCGGTATTACCGACAGGAACTTACCGTATCTGGGGATTTTCCTATATCCAGACCAACGGCTCGGTGCCGCTACAGGATTTCCTGACTACCCAGGTGGGAAGCATTGCCGATATCCTGGCTTACACTGCCTGCGGTTTTGATGCCGATCTGGACAGCCTGAACCAGCAGGGGCAGGTAGTTGAGGTACAGGTGGTGGATTCTCCAACGGCCATCGCACCCACTGAACCGTTGCAGACCTGCGGCGACCAACCCACGGCGACCTTTGATCTGACTACCTATGATCCGCTGATCAGTGGGGGAAGTAGTTTGCCGGTAGTTTGGTATAGCGATGCCGGAGCGACGCAACCGATCACTACTCCGGAAAATTATACCGGTGCAGCCGGTACGGTATTCGCCCGGCTGGAGAGCCCGGGATGTGTATCCAATATCGTTTCGGTAGCTTTGGAGATCGGCGGCTTTCTGGACCTGGTCATTACCATTGACGAGCCGATTGATTGTGATTCCCCACTCGGGGCTATCAGTATCAACATCGATGATATGGACGGGCTAACCATTGACTGGAACATCAACCAGTACGACGGTAATACGATCCTGACGGATCTGGTGCCGGGCTCATATTCGGTAACGGTAACGAGCGAGGGTGGATGTGCCGACACGGCAGCGATCAGGTTGAACAGCGGTAGTTCCGTATTGGCGGAATTTCTGGCGATCCAGCCCAGTTGTGATCAACCGGCAGATGGGGGTATAGAAGTGGTCGATATTATCGGCGGTGTAGCTCCCTACCAGATCTCACTCA
This sequence comes from Lewinella sp., assembly GCA_020436695.1. Taxonomy (GTDB): domain Bacteria; phylum Bacteroidota; class Bacteroidia; order Chitinophagales; family Saprospiraceae; genus Flavilitoribacter. The sequence goes on from JAGQXH010000018.1 coordinate 18,325, forward strand.
ACGGCGGTGATTACCAACCTGCTACCAACTGGTCGGCGATGGATCTGCCAAGTGGAACGTACACGATCATTATTCAGGACGGCGGAGGTTGTGAAACGGCCCAGACGGTAACCCTTCAGCCGCCTCCGGGATCAATTATTGATCTGGGGCCGGATATCGAGATCGAGGAAGGGGATAGCCTGTTCTTTGTTCCGCCCCTGGGTTTTGCGATAACGGATCTCCAATGGAGCCCGCAGGCGGGGATCAGTGGAGATGTTAATGGACTGTTGATCAATCCGACCGAAACAACTACCTACACCTTCAGTGCGGTTACCTTGGACGGCTGTACCGTAACAGGTAGCCTGACGGTCACGGTGGTACCGGCCGTGACACCGCCTACCCCCGAAGCCAAGATTTTCATCCCCAATGCGTTCAGCCCGAATGACGACGGAGTAAACGATACCTTTACTATCTATGCCGGTTCGCATGTGGCCAATGTAAAAAGCATGCGCATCTTCGACCGTTGGGGGAATTTTATTTTTGAACGCACCAATTTTGCACCGAATGATATTCGCCAGGGATGGGATGGTCTGAGCGGGAATCAGGTGCTGGACATGGGCGTTTATCTTTATTTTATCGAACTGGATTTCACCGATGGCCATACCGAGATCTTTAAGGGGGATGTGACGATTGTGCGGTGATTTTTTGATGTTGTAATGTTGTAATTCTGTGATGCTGTAATTACTCATTTCTGCTATTAACCGGGTTTCGTGCTCCCCGGGTGCAGATTTTTAGACGGGTATAGCTTGACTGGCAACCTGATAAAATAAACCAAGCGACTAACTGCACTGTTCTAGTATCCATGTCTGCCATTCGGCAAGTACTTTATCATCACAGTATTACAATATTACCGCATCACAACATCATCAAATGATCCTGTATAAGACTAACCAGAACTGGTTTTCCGACGTTAGCCATCTCGCACGATCCTGGACCATGGTCCGCATTATGCGCAGCGTGTTTGCCATCGGTTTATATGCTACCGCTGTAGTCATCGCTATCGACTATTTTGAGTTGATTGATTATATCCGGCTCAATACCAGTGTATTCTCTCTCCTGGGAGTTATCCTGAGTATTTTTCTGGTGTTCCGTACCAATTCGGCTTATGATCGCTGGTGGGAAGGGCGCAAACAATGGGGCGCTTTGGTCAATAACACGCGTAATCTGGCCATTTATGTACGGACGATGTTCCCGAAAGACAATGAAGACACCCGCCATTTTTTTGCCAAACACATCTCCAACTTTTGCCTGGCGCTGGTAGAACACCTCCGCGACGGCACCAAAGTGGATAAGCTCATTTACCTGACTGATGATGACCGGACCGTTTACGAAAGTAAAGGCCATATTCCCAATCACATCGCGCTCCAGATCTTCGAGCGCATCGCTCAGGCCCACCGTGACGGGGAGATCAACGAAGGGGATTATATCAATATCAAGGCTCAACATCAGTCGTTGCTGGATATCCTCGGAGCCTGTGAGCGGATTAGGAAAACACCGATCCCTTTCTCTTACGCGGTTTACCTCAAAATATTTATTACGGCTTACGGACTGATGCTGCCCTTTGCACTAATGGCCACCTTTCACTATTCCACGATTCCTTTGTCGATGTTCATGTTCTTTGCGCTGCTTGGTGTTGAACTACTGGGAGAAGAGATCGAAGACCCCTTCGGGCTGGATTGCAATGATCTGCCTACCGGAGATATTGCGCATACCATTAAGACGAATGTATTTGAGATACTGGAAGTACGTTCCGGGAAGGATAGAGGTGTGGAGCGGGAATTGTACGAAAAGGTGTTTTGACGGCGGCCCCGAGCGAAGTCGAGGGGCTGACGGGTGGCACTGTGCTAATAATTTAGGGGCTCGTACAACTCGGAGAACAGTAAGCAACATCTTTAGGCATAAAGCCTGATCATGAAAAAAGTATTTACGCTGCTCTTAATTTTGGGTTCTCTGCTTTCTCTAACTGCTCAGGAACCTCCGTTAAAGACGATCGAGGTAGTTGGTTACGCAGAAAAGGAGGTGACGCCCGATGAGATCTATTATTCAGTAGAATTGGCGGATAAACGGGAAGGTAAAGACGTCATATCACTCGATCTGGTCGATTCGCAATTCAATGCATTACTTACCCAGGCCGGAATAGCAGAGGATGCGGTGAAAGTAACCGACACGGATGCGCGGCAATTTCAGTATCGGCGCAAAAAGGATGAGGTAATTCGTTCCAGGACCTATGAAATTAAATTTTCTAATATCAACGATCTAGATCAGTTTGCCGAGCGATTGTCGGCTATTGAGATCAAACGAGCCGGTATTGTTCGGGTGGATCATTCCGAATTACTGCAAATTGAAGCTGATCTGAAAATAGCGGCTATTAAAAATGCAAAGGAACGGGCCGGCTTGCTGCTGAAAGCTATTGATGAAGAATTAGGACCGGTAGTGGAGGTGAGTGAAATAGGAGACGGTAGCTTCCGGAATTATATGGAGCAGGCATACTACCGTTTGACGCGAACTTTATCGAGGGGAGATTTCGCCCGCCGGGCTGTGGCGCCTGAGGAAACTATTGAATTTAAACCTGTACTCTTCACTACTACTATTCGGGCAAAGTTTGCTATTCAATAGCAAAGCCTTAGTAAGCCCTTGAAAAAAATAGCTATTTTGAGAAATCAAACCATTAGTATGAAAAAACGATACAACCTTCTTTTACTATTGCTGGCATTCGGCAATATAGCTATCATCGCTCAAAGCAACATCCGGGAAAAACTCGAGGCCATCGCCGTCATTGATCAAAAGGTCATGATGCCGATGCGCGACGGTATTCGCCTGGCTACCGACATCTACCGGCCCAAGACCGAAGAACCGGTACCGGTTATTTTTTCGAAAACGCCGTATAATTTCAATTCCTGGGGCAACGGTGAGGAGCGCACTCGTACCTACGAACGTGCCTACGAAGCAGTAAAGCGCGGCTACGCCTATGTGGTGCAGAATGAACGGGGACGTTATTTCTCCGAAGGAGACTGGGATATTCTGGGGCCACCTACCACCGATGGCTATGATGCTTTCAGCTGGATGAAAGACCAGGAATGGTGTAACGGAAAGATCGGCACGCTAGGCTGTTCATCCACTGCCGAATGGCAAATGGCCGTAGCTGCCCTGGATCATCCGTCGCACGCGGCGATGGTGCCGCAGGGCTACGGTGCCGGTGTAGGCCGGGTGGGGCGCTTCCACGAGCAGGGCAACTGGTACCGTGGTGGCGCGCAGCAAATGCTGTTTACTGCCTGGCTGTACGGCGTACAAAACGATGAATTCCGCCCCAGAGTACCACCGGGTGCCAGTCAGGAGGACCTGATCCGTATCTCCCGTTTTTACGACCTGGCCCCTGAAATGCCGGCGGTAGACTGGTCGGATGGACTGCGTCATTTGCCGGTGCAGGACATCATACTGAATCAGCACGGCTCCAAAGGGATCTACAGCAATATGATCAAACGCAAACCGAATGATCCGGCCTGGTACGAAGGTGGACTGTATCATGACGACATGCCGTTTGGTGTTCCCAGTTTCTGGTTTGCCTCCTGGTATGACGTCTCTATCGGACCTAATCTGGAACTGTACAACCACGTTCGCAAGAATGCCAAAGATCCGGAGGTGGCCAACAACCAATACCTGGTCATTGCTCCGGTACTGCACTGTTCCTATACCCGGGCTACCGAAGAGACCATTGTGGGTGAACGCAATATGGGCGACGCCCGCCTGAACTACGACGAACAGATCTACGCCTGGTTCGACTACTGGCTAAAGGGCGAGCAAAATGACTTCCTGGAAAAAACACCCAAGGTGCAGTATTACACGATGGGCAGCAACACCTGGCAGCAGTCTGAGACCTGGCCGCCTCCCGGTGTAGAATCAACCACTTACTATCTGAACAGTGGTGGCAAGGCTAACAGCCTGTACGGCGATGGGAACCTAAGTCTGCAACCCGGTAAAGAGGATCAGCCGGATGGTTTCGCCTATGATCCGATGAATCCGGTGCCTTCTTACGGTGGTAATGTCTGTTGCACCGGTAATGCAGTAAAAGGCGGTGCCTTTGACCAACGGGAGATGGAAACCCGGCATGATATTCTGGTCTATACCAGCGAACCGCTGTCAGATGGTATTGAGGTGAGCGGTTTCATTGAAAGCACGATCTATGTTTCTTCTGACGCAAAAGACACGGATTTCACCATCAAAGTGATCGACGTCTATCCGGACGGTACGGCGTATAACCTGGATGAGACCATCCAGCGCGCACGCTACCGGGACGGCTACGATAAAGAGGTGTTTATGGAGGACGGTGAGGTGTACAAACTGGAAATGAGCCCCATGTCGACCAGCAATTACTTTGCGGCCGGTCACAGCATTCGCATAGAGATCTCCAGCAGTAATTTCCCGCGCTTTGAGCGAAATATGAATACCGGCGGCAATAACTACGATGAATCTAAAGGAGTGATCGCTCATAATACCATCCATCACTCGGCGAAATATCCGTCACAGGTGCGTTTGCCGGTGGTGAAGGATGCGAATTGAGTTTAGTTGAAAGATCGTCTGTAGTCGGGCGGATCAAATTTTCAAAAGATTCCTGACCATTCTGGTTTCCCCTGCGGGCGGGACAGGTTCTCCGAGGTCTATGAATTCTTGATCTGCGACACAAGAGCGCGCTAAATGCCGGTGATGAGAATTGGGGCAATCTTCGGATCTCCATCAATTCAATTGAAACCGGAGATACCCAGGGCGGTTGTCACCAGAGCCTGGGAAATACCGCCGGCCAGACCGACGGCATCGGGAGCGCCCACCCGGGCCAGCGCGGAAAAAGCTTTGATCATCCCCGTGACGGTACCGAGCAGGCCCATCAGCGTGGAGATCGATGCCAGGGTGGAAATGATCAGCATGTTTTTCTGGAGCTGCGGCAATTCCAGTTGGCTAGCTTCTTCAAAATCGCGTTCAATCGCTGCCAGTTTCTGCTCGCGTTTCAATTGCGGGTCATCCTTTACGAACTGGAAGGTATCGATACCACAACGGATCACGGTTGCCAGCGCGCCTTTTTGCCGGTCGCAGGATGTCAGGACCTCTTCGTAGGTTTCAGTCCGCACCTGTGGGCAGAGCCGATTGGCTCCGGATCTTGATAACGGATACGGTTGAAGAAAGAATTGACTGGACCACGCAATTGCTGGATAACAATCTGGTGGATTAAAATTAAATTACGGTCTATAAAACCACTTCCATCTCTGGAGTCACTATTTCATCCAAACAAAAATAACACATGAAAAAGATTATTTACATAATCGCATCAGCACTATTTATAGTGGCTGTATACTCCTGTAAAACAGCTACTACAACGCAGAATATTGCTCAATCCAACTATGATGACCTCTACAAAGTATGGGTTGTTGACACCATTATGGTCTTAAGCGCCGATGACATTTCGACACCAAATATGGAAATGGACAAAAATGAATACCGGTTCACAAAAAAAGGTACAAAAACCGATCAGGGAACCAGAACAACTATTACATCAGGAGCAAGTTATGATGTACCATACACCATTAATCATGGAACCATCGATTTTAAGCAGGATGCGATGTTCCCATTATTAAAGTTTGATGAAAATGGGAATCTTATTAGTAGTAATTTCTATGTGAGCCTGCCACCGTACCAAATAATAGAATTGAGCCCCCATAGACTTACCCTAAAAAATAATGATATTCTAATGAAACTGAAAGCTAAATAATATGGAGTCTTTCCACTCAATCCAGGTGGTACAATGCAAAGGCCGCTGCGTTCACTGGTTCCAGCCGGCGTATCGTTCGGTGCTCAAGCGACCAATAAAAGTCGCTGTACCGATGATCCGGCGTATCATCCAGTTTGCCGTCGTCCAGATCATAATAGCCACTTTTATAAAACGGGAAATAATCGATTGACCGGTCAATCGTCCCGTCGGAAGACCAGATCTGCCACCGTAAGCTCAGGTATAAGTCATTGCTGCGAACCTGAATTTTACCCAGTCGTCTTTCATTAGTTTGAAAGATCAGGATAGATCCGGAAGTCAGATGATTGTCCGGATACCCGGGGCCGCCGTTGATCGGGGTGTCGGCCAACTGCACGCTGCCCGCATCCGTAGGTGTGACCTGTTGGTAAAAGGAAGCCGTTTGCACCCAGGAAAAATACTCAGTTTCGAAGGCGTTTGCGTCGCTTTCCACGGCCCTCAATTCCAGTTTCCTACTGGTGGTGATCCCTAATTGCAGTGGCACCTCCCGCTTATTCCAAAGAAGGTGCAGGGGTAAGGTGGGTTTCTTCAGCTCCGGGCTGCTGTAGGAAAAAAGCCCCCGTTCACATTCCTGCGTGCCGCAACTCCCCCAAAGTTGTACCGAGAGTCGATCTGCTTCTTTCCGGGTGATGATGATCCGGTCCAGATTAGAACCAAACGCATTGATGTTTTCCCACTTGCCAATGTAAGCGTCCCAACTGACCTGTGGAGTGGGGATACCCTCTTTTTCACATGATCCCAAAGTAATGACCAGTACGAAAACCCATCTGAATTCCAAAAATTGTTTTAGCATTGGTATTCGTTTAGAAGCTGTGTCAATACAACCGAAATTTTCCGTTTCTGTTCTTGGAAACTGTCCTAAATCATAGAACACCAATGAAAAAGACATCAGGGCGGCGAAGGCAGGCAAACTTTCCACATCGAGTAGGGTGAAGTCAAGATGACTTTTAGACCTGTGGAATCCACAAAGGAGTCGCCCTTACTTCGACCCTCTCACACCACCGGATCCCGACACTTCGTGTGCGGGACAGGCTGTACGGTTGCGTATCACGGCGGTTCCTATAGTTAGCCTATCGGCTGGTTACATTCGGGCAGTGCTCTAGACCCACTTAGCCCGTATTCCTGACAACTTCCTCTATTAATCCTCGTGCGCTTCAACACACTTACTGGTTATCTCCGGTTTTCCGAACCATACCTCCCCGGTAAGCCAACCCGTGGTTGCTCCTGTGCTTAGAAGACGTTCGCTATTTATAGTATCATTCGCCTAACTTTAGGTTCGGTCCTTCCCGTTTACCCTCTCGTCCGGCGGCGCGAACAGCATGGTTCAACTTCGCAGGCGGTTTGGCTCGGTACTATGACCTCGGCTGACTTCTCCATATATGCTATGGAGATCTCCCAGGGTAAGACACACGTCTTTCACACTTATGCCCGCCGCATATACATACTGCCTTGCCGTGTAAGTATCGGGCTTTGAAGATGTTGGCCTCCTCACCCAGACAGCATGCCTCTTATGCGATTCCTGTTCGTCAGGCCAGTGCTTTGCCTTCGGCTTCCTTTAGCCTGCACCTCGCGGTACACTCCTTGCCGCTCGGCTAGTTCTTCCCCTTACCGGGCGAACGCGGGACTTACACCCGTTAGACGTGCGCCATGCCTGGCGCAACAATAAAAAAAGGGGAATCGTAATCAACGAAACCCCTTTAAAGCTATGTACCGAAGAGGGGAATCGAACCCCTACTCTCTTGCGAGAACTGGATTTTGAATCCAGTTGGTCTTGATTTTTTAATATGTAAAACAATAATAGTGAACGATTTATGAATTTTTAAATCATTAAATCGTATCACAATGTCTACTACGTTAGCTATTCGCCTGGAGAAATCTAAGAACGCAAAAAACAAAGAAGGTAAGTATCCGATCATCCTGCAAGTTACGCATAACAGACAAGCAAGAAGCAGACGTTTGGGTGTTTATGCCTACGAGCATCAATTTTCTATCCTAAAAGACACCACCACTCGAAGAGAAAAAGTACTCCTTTCCAGTATGAACGGAGTAAAAGAGAAACAACAGTACATTGACGAACAGCTTGAGAAAGCCCAAGAGATATACCGTGAACACTTCGAGGACAAAAAGGAGTTCTCCTTTCAGGAGTTCTTTTCCCTATTCAGCCAGGAAACGAAACAAGAGGTAGAAGGAATGAAGGTTGCCCAATTCTGCCAAGTATTGAGCAAAGAATTCCTTTCTTCTAATCAGGTAAAATCAGCAGAGGACTATAAATATACCGGGGTGGCCGTACTGAAGGTAGCACCAAATGACATCAGTTTTAACGATTTTGACGAGGTATTTCTGGGAAAACTCAAGCAATATTTCATAGATAAAGGGGTGAAAGGCTTCAACCACTTCGTTCGTTTACGTGCGGTCTATACTCAGGCTATTGAGAGGCGTTATGTGACGCAGGACAAATACCCATTCAAGAATAAATACCTGAATCCGTTCGGCTTTGACATCAATAAGATCAAGAAACTGAGAGTCTCTGGTGCCAATCCCAATAGAATCAAGGATATGTTCATCCAAGACATCATTGAACTCTACCAGTATGAGCATATGACCGAAACCGAGAAGAAAATGATAAAAGGTTACTGGTTTTTCAGCTTCTTTAATTTCGGGGTAAACCTAACGGACATAGCAAGACTGAAGTACAAGCATTTGAAAGAGATGCGTTGGTTCTACGGAAGAAATAAAACCGGTATCGGCCTAAAAAGAGGGAAACCGCTTTTAGAAGAAGCTATTGAGATTATCAAAGAATATGGAAGGTTTGGACTAGCCGGAGATGGAGAAGAATACGTCTTCGATATTATCCCCGGCAAAAACGCTTCCGAAGAAGAAATCGTCAAAGCGGTATCTCTGTATACCAACCGTATACGACATGCGTGTGTAAGGGTATCAAAAAAGATGGAAAAAACCGGCTACTTCACCTTCATGTCTGCCAGATACTCCGCTATTACGCTGGCCCTTAATGAAGGTGCAGATAGAAATACAGTTAGTCATCTGGCCGATCATGCCAATTTCAGTACTTTAGATCACTACGCTGGACGTGCTGATGATGAGAAGGTGGTCAAAGCTATGCAGACTTTGAGTTTGAAGGAGAGGGTGAAGTAAAACTTCATAATAGTGGTAATAATAGAGACTGATTGGCTTTAATTTTTTTAATTCATTACTGCCCGTCCGATGGAACGGGCAGTAATAATACTAAAATCACATAAAATACTGATCTATTCCTCTTTCACGGATTTACTTTTTCAGAAAAATATATAGTTATCTTTGTAATAAGTGAAATTTAGTAGCAATAAAGTCACCCTATGTCAAAGATATCTCAAATTGAAGCTGAACTTTTGGTGATGGAACAAGGTGTGTTCCAGAAACTATGTGACGCCTTTTTGTTTTCAAAATATAATATTCATCCAAGAAGCGAAGGTGGAGTAGCCGGGAAAGACAAAACAAAG
>JAGQXH010000190.1 GCA_020436695.1 Lewinella sp.
CAAACTGGATAACAGTTTATTTCTGAATGCCGGCCTGAAACTGCACTTCGGCTATCAGGGGATCTACCGGCGTTTTTCACCAGGGGAGATCAATCCGAATGATCCGAATTCTATCTTTAAGTCGGTGAGCCTCGATGAGCAGTATGCCCTTGAACATGCGCTTTACGCAGGTGTAGAACAGAAAATATCCGAACGGATCAGCCTGGAATATGGCTTGCGCTATACCATCTTTCAGCAAATGGGAGAAGGCACCATTTATTACTACGAACAGCCGGATGATCGCCTTGATCTGACCATAAGGGATTCCGTTCATTACGGTAGAATGGAGTCGATCATCACCTACAGCAATCCCGAGCCCCGGTTCAGTGCCCGTTATCTGCTCGATAACAGCAGCTCGATCAAGTTTTCCTACAATCGAATGGTGCAGAATATTCACCTGATGTCCAATTCTACTGTACCTATACCTTTTAATACCTGGTCGCCGAGTTCTCCGCATTTGCAGCCACAAAAAGCGGATCAATGGGCCTTGGGATATTTTCAGAACCTTCGGAATAACAGCCTGGAATTTTCAGTGGAAGCTTATTATAAGACGAGTAAAGATATCACGGAATTTGCGGATCACGCCGACATTTTTTTCAATGAACATTTGGCCAAGGAATTTCGTCAGGGAGAATCTACCTCCTATGGCCTGGAGCTCTATTTGCGAAAAGCCAAAGGCAGACTGCGCGGGTTTACGAGTTACACCTGGTCAAAAACAGAGATGACTATCCCGGATGTTAATCAGGGTAACCCGTTCCCCGCTAATCACGATCGCCTGCATCAACTGAATATGGCGCTTACCTACGATATAAATGACAAGTGGAATGTGGGAGCAAATTTTACCTATGCCAGCGGCCGCCCGATCACTTTGCCGACCGGCAGCTTCACCTTTGACAATTACCAGGTCAATTATTACTCCGGCCGGAACGGTTATCGCCTGCCGTCCTTGCACCGACTCGATCTTTCTGCTACCCTGGAGCCCCGAAAAAATGCCGGCCGGCGTTGGAAGAACTCCTACAATTTCGGGATCTACAATGTGTATAACCGGAAAAATCCTTTTACCATCTATACCCGGCAAAAGCAGGATGAAGATGGTAACATCATAGGCGACGGCAACGAACGGGAAGCACGGATGATCTATCTCTTCGGCATTATGCCCTATGCCAGCTGGAGTTTTCATTTTTAGACAAAGGTCGTCAGTCGTTAGTCATCAGTCGTTAGTCGTAAGTCCAATATTTCTGACTGGAGACTTACGACTAATGACTGACGACTCCAAAAAACACATCATGAAAAAATACATCATACTTATTCTGGCTGCCTATCTGTGTAGCCAATGCGAAACGCCCATTGACCTGGATCTGGATCAACATGAGCCGCAATACGTAATTGAAGGCCTGATCACTAATCAAATGGGGCCTCAATATATTAAGATCAGCAAAACGGTACCTTTTAATGCTACTACGCCTGTTGAGCGTGTTAGAAATGCCGTAGTAAGCTTAATCGATGATCTTGGCAATCGATATGATTTCACGGAAACGATTGATGGGACCTATGAGGCCGGCACTCCTTTTGCCGGGAGTACCGGCCGGACCTATCAGTTGGATATAGCGGTGGATGGCCATCATTTTATGGCTGCCGAAGCCATGCCGCCGATCGCTACGATCGACAGTATCATCTACGGTATCAATGAGCAGGAACGCGCAAAACCGGATGTGGAGACGGATTTCTACGAGGTACTGTTGTTTATGGATGAGCCGCAGGCCACCCAGGATCAGTACCTAGCCAAATTCTATCGCAACGGAGCATTGGACAACAGTAATGGGGAAGAGGTCTTTTATTTTGATGATGAATTACTGGCCGGAGAGATACGTGGGTTGGCCGCGCCGCATTACTACAGTCAACAGGATACTTTCCGATTTGAAATGTACAGCCTGACCCCAAAGGCCTTCCGCTACTTTTTTGAACTCGATAATAACATCAATAGCGACGGCGGCGTTTTTTCGGGAACGCCGGCCAATATTTTAACGAATATCGAAGGGGGAGCGATCGGTTATTTTCAGGTTTCCGGATTGGTATCAGCGGAAGTGGTAATTGAATAGAAAAGCATTTGGTAGCTGATCCTTGATTTTGGGCGGTCTGGCACAAGAATCCCCATACCGAGTACCCGATAAAATGTCTATTTTAGCGGCAAATGTCGCAACCAAATGGAAGAACAATTACTGCAAGCCGCCGGTTGGGTGGAAAAGTTGACGATGATGGTCCTGGAATATGCCCCGAGGCTGGTCCTGGCCATCGTCGTATTGGTCGTAGGGATCAAAGTGATCAATCGCCTGTCGAAGTTTGCCCGGATAGCCATGGAAAAGGCGGGCATCAACAATACGATCACGCCTTTTTTATCTTCTATGTTGGGGATTGCCCTGAAGGTGCTCCTCATTTTCAGCATTGCTGGAATGGTCGGCATCGAGACTGCTTCTTTTGTGGCGGTTTTGGCGGCAGCGGGTTTCGCCGTAGGACTGGCGCTGCAGGGGAGTCTGAGCAATTTTGCAGCAGGGATCATTATTCTTTTGTTTCGCCCCTATAAGGTGGGGGACTGGATCGAAGTAAGTGAAAAATTCGGTAAGGTCGAAGAGATCCAGATCTTCAATACCATTATCGTAACGCCCGGACAAAAAACACTCATTATCCCCAATGGGCAGGTGGTGGACGGTATCGTTACCAATTTTTCCGAAAAGGGCTTTATACGGGTAGAACTCAATGTTACCATGCCTTACGCCGAGAGCTTCCCCAAGGTGAAGGAGATCATCATGGATACGCTGCGCCCCATTCCCCACGTACTCTCAGAGCCCGAACCGGAAGTGGGTATTGAAACCTTTGACAGCCATAGCATTGTACTAGCCGTACGGCCCTATACACATCCGGATAACTACTGGGAAGTAACTTTTGCCGCCCACGAACGCATCAAGGCCGCCTTTCATGATCATGGGATACAGGTGGCTTATTCGGAAGGTGTGGAGATGGGGAGTATTGGGGATTAACGGCCGTCTAAGAAGGTATGCGTTCAAAGATCATGATCAAAGCCGGTCCGGCCGCCATTCCCGAAATAAAAAGATTCCAGTCGCGCTGCGGGATACGCAGTAATTTCATACCCAAAAAAGAAAGTAGAAGAATGAACGCGACGATGGTCAACTGCCCCAGTTCCACGCCGATATTGAAGGCCAGTAATTGCCTGACCAGGCTGCTTTCTTCGCCGGGCATCTGCATGGAGCGGAAAAAATTGGAAAACCCCATGCCGTGGATCAGTCCGAAGAGCATGGCAAAAAGATAGTTCCAGTTGAGTTTTCGGCTGAAAGTCCCTTCCACTTCCTGGCCTGGCTTGTGGATGATCACATTATACAGTGCGGTCAGAAAGATCGTGACCGGAATGAGGAATTCTACCCAGGTGGTAGGTACCCGGATCACGTCCAGCGCGGCCAGCGCCAGGGTGAGGGAATGCCCAATGGTAAAGGCGGTAACCAGTATTCCTACCTTTCGCCATTCGTGTATCTGATAAACGGCGCAAAGCACCACAATGAACAGGATATGATCATAGCCGTTGAGATCGGCAATATGTTCAAATCCAAGTTGTAAGTAAGTTTTAAATTCTGAATGCATAAGCTAGTCGGTGTGAAGCCCCCTCTGCCTTCGGCTCTTTGTGCCACTGGCACAAGCCAGCGCTAATCCCAAAGGAGGAGATAAGGCTGAATGAACTATCAGGTATTTTGAGAAAATTACTTCGAAATGAAGCGAGTGGTATTTATAAAAATACCCAGGCTTTGTCGAATTTTCTTTCCTCTAAAAGTGAAAGTAAGATAGATTAGGCCCGTAATTTTTCACAAAAATACACACATGAAAAAGTTTTCAGTCTTATTTGCTACCCTGGTTATGGCATTTTTTATCTGGTCCTGCGGTTCCGATGTTGAATCGGATGATAATGATCATACGATCCACATAGAGATCGATACCGATTCCGATGAATTACGGGATGATCTGGAAGACGGTTTGGACGATCTTCAGGATGGATTGGACGATATGAGCGAAGGCCTACAGGAAGGGCTGGATGAAATGACCTCCGGGCTTTCCAAGATGTTACAGAATATCAAAATTGAAGTGGATGGCGACGGCACCGAAGCGGTGGATTTTCGTGAACTGAAAGCGCTGCTGCCGGATCACCTGATGGGTATGGAGCGTACTTCACATACCGGTGAACGTAGTGGTATCAAAGGTTTACAGGTCTCTGTAGCCAAGGCTGAATACGAAGATGATGATCGCCGCCTGGAAATTTCGATCGTGGATGGCGGCAGTTTCCCTATCGCCAATATCGCACAGGCCGGCTGGTCGATGGTGGACGTAGACAAGGAAGATAAAAACGGCTACGAACGGACAACTACTATTGATGGGCAAAAAGCTTTTGAAAAATACAACGAAAAATGGGAGGAAGGTGAACTGGCTATCCTGATTGACGACCGTTTCATCGTTTCTATTAAAGGTAAAGGGATTAATGAAGACGATCTGCAGCGGGCTTTGAAACGACTGGATCTTGTAGATGAATTAACGGACGCTCGCTTCGCTCGCTGACACTGAGTGTAAGGGACAGATACTGACAAATGCCCACGACTTTGCTCGGGGCCAATATCGGTTTAACGTGATGGCAGGAAACACAATGAACCTGGTTTTCACCGCAAAGAGCAAAGGCACAAAGCAACGCGAAGATTTCTTCGAAAAATTTGCTTTGCAAATTTTTCGAAGCCCTTTACAACTTAAAAAGCAAGGTAAGAATAGAATTTGCCACTGGCAAATTCATCAAGCTTTGCGAAACTTTGCGGCCTTGGCGGCTTCGCGGTGAAAACACATCTTATTTTATATCTATAGCCTAAAGCGGAGTCGAAGAGCTGTCAAACAAGTTCCAGCATGGTGATCTCCGGCAAAATACCTACCCGGCCCGGATACCCCAAAAATCCAAACCCCCGGTTGACGTACAGATATTGATCCTGCCTCTGATACAGGCCCGCCCATTGCTTATAGATATACTGTATGGGACTCCATTTGAACCAGCCGGGGATCTCCACTCCGAATTGCATGCCATGTGTGTGGCCGGAAAAAGTAATAGCCACATCCTGAAAATCCTTGATCACCTGATCTTCCCAATGGGTAGGATCGTGGGAGAGTAGTAGTTTAAGCGAAGCATGTTCAGCTCCCTGGTAGGCTGCCGTCAGATCGCCGTATTTCGGGAATCTGGGATGTGCAGAATAATTCTCCACACCCAGTACAGCCACTTGATGGCCGTTGATATCGAGTAAACGATGCTCATTGCGCAGCAGGTCCCAACCCAGTTGCCGGTGAGTAGCAAAGAGCCTCTGCATATTGTGGTGTTTGGCTTCCAGACTGTCCCAGCGCACATAGTCGCCGTAGTCGTGGTTACCCAACACGGAATAGACGCCATGTCGGGCTTCTATCTTATCAAACACGTCGATGAAAGGTTCCATCTCCCGGGCCTCGTTATTTACCAGATCACCCGTGAAGAATACCAGGTCGGGCTGTTGTTCATTGATCATTTCAATGGCCCGCTTAATAGGTTCCTTAAGGGTGAAACTACCGGAGTGGATATCGGAGATCTGGATGATCTTCAGCCCTTTCAGGGCCTCCGGTAAATTAGGGATGTTTATCTTTTTGGCAAATAATTTATAGCGATAGGGATTGCGGATGATGCCGTAGGTAAGGGACACGAAGGGAATACTGCCCAGTAGAACGCCGAACTGGGTCAGAAACCTGGACCGGCTGATATTGCCCGCAGTGCCTGTGCCGGCAATACTCTGATAGCCGGTAAACAACAACCGGCGAACATCATCGATGAGCAGTACGGCACCGATCACGAATTTCGACAGGTAGGCAATGAACAGAAAGGCCCGTAAGAAATTAAACAGTGGTTTGTTCCAGTCGATTTGCTGGCCGCTGCTGACCATTACCAGCGTACCTATCAGAATTATTGGGATGGTCCAATACAGTCCAAAGACAACGGAACGGGTAGTGGCGCTCCAGTCGGAGGCCAAAAAACGAATAGCTTGAAAAACGTAAAGATCGATACCAAGTAGTACCGCGAGCAGGATGAGCAGTCGCATCGGTGATTTTGTTTTAATCCGAAAGAGAACACCGGCATCCCATAGAAAGTTTAGGGTTTTCGACCACTAAAAAATTGTAAACGAAATGTAAAAGCCTGGTTTTGAGTTATTAAATCCCGTAGCTTAGCGGCATGAAAACAAAAGTAGCGGTTTGGCTGGCGGGTTTTACCGCCATATTGCTCTTACTGATCCTGACCAGTGTAAGCAAATCACCCGATTCTGATACAAAGGCTGCTCTACAGGAAGAGCAGGAGAATGTGGCTCTCAGGGCAATTGCCGACGCTTTACTCAAGCAAAATGATGACTGGACATCACCCGTTCCCCCAATTCGCCGGGAAGGAGACCGATCTTATTTTATACCGTTGAAATCTGGGGTGAATTATTCTATTTTGAGAGTTACGATCGACAATATTCTGGAAGAACACCACATTCGTCCGGATTATCGCGTGAGTCTCCTGGACTGTAGCACCGGTCTGGTGGCGCTTGGTTTTCAGGCCCAGGCAGAAGAGAGATCAGATGGTTTCGCCTGCCAGGACCGGGAGCAAATGGGACTTTGTTATAACCTACGACTCACTTTTCTGGATAAGCAGGAGGGAAGAAGCTTTGCTTTACAGCCGCAGATCAATTCCTGGCCGCCGGTGAAATGGGTTTTGCTTGGACTCACCTGCTTCTTACCGTTCATTTGGTTGACCTGGAATAAGAAAGAAAAAGATACCATTGAGACTGAAGAGCAAGGCGATGGCTGGCAACAACATAGCCAGCACACTGCTTTCCACCATGCCAATCAATTACTGAAAATAGACGATAAGCAGCTGACACTAACCTACCGGGAAGCTAAACTGCTGGATTACTTTTTCCAATATCCCAATCAGGTGCTCGAACGCGATCGCATCCTACAGGCCGTATGGGAAGACGAGGGCGTTATTGTTGGGCGGAGCCTGGACGTATTCGTCTCCCGCTTACGTAAAAAACTGAAGGCCGATCCAGACCTGCAGCTGGTAAATGTACATGGGGTAGGGTATAAATTGGAGGTACGGCCCCCAGACGTTGCTCATTGACAGGCATCCTTCGGCTACGCTCAAGGCTGCTCCCGGGCAAAGGTCGAAGGACCGGCTTATCAAAAAAATTCAACTAACATGAAATTACCGATCCTATTTATTCTGTTGTGCTCTATCAGTCTCCTGATTGCCCAATCCAGGATCATTTCCTATCAGGATTTGAATGTAGAAAAAACAGAAGAAGGAACGCCTGTTCACTATTACAATGGTCATCCTTTTACCGGCACGACTCATGATTTTTATGAACAGGAAAATATTTCACTGGAGCATCACCTGAAAAACGGCCTCTTAACCTTGAAGGAAGGATTTCGCAATGGCGTCAAGATCGAATATGTGGAATTCAAAGAAGGAGAATTGGATGGTACGTTTCTTAATTTTTTTGATAACGGGCAAAAATATGTAGAACATCATTACCGCCAGGGAGCCATGCACGGCATGCAATACGGTTGGAATAAAGATGGTACATTGCGCTTTGTATCTGAATACGAAGATGGGCTGCAACAGTCGCACATCAATTATCCACCACCCGGTGGGTTCAACTCTCGGATCAAAAATCGATAACTCCCGGTGACGTTTACTCGCTTTGTGCAAAGTTTTTGTTTAGCAAGGATCTCTAGTTAACACTATCCATCATGGACACCATAGGTGGCCCGTCCGTCAGACGCGCTGAAAGTCGCGTCGTCCGTCAGCGCAGCGTCCGTTATTTAAAGTCCCAAAGTATAATATCCCATTCTTCTCCATCCGGAGCCGTATACCGGTGGATCGTTTTAAATCCTACGCGTGCGTGTGCCCGCAATGAACGTTGATTGCGGGTAGCCACCTCCGTTACCACAAAATCGTAGCGGCCCGACATTTGTTCCCGGTGTTGTCGATACATACCATCGAAAACGCCCTGCCCCCGGTGACTTTTGGCCACGCAGACCTGTCCCACGGTATAATAGTTATATTCTGACAAGGTTTTCTCGCCATACGCCAAACTATCCAGCAATTCGAACATGGGAATCAGTACCGGAACCCGCTCCCGGAAAGAGGAGAGCATGACCAGGGCATATCCCACTACCCGGTCTTCATCCCTGGCAATGATCTGTGGCTCCGCCGCATTCATTTCCTGCAGCAGGTTCTCTGTATGCTGTACGGTGACAAAGCCCTGTTCCCGCAACTCATCATCGGATATATTAGCCGGAAGGTTCACCTGCTGTAGTTCCAGTATCTGTCGGATATCGGCATCAGTCTGCGGATTGCCGAAAAAGATGTTGGTTGACATAATTTCTATAATTCTGGTATAGAACTTATCTTGGGAAGATTAAAACAGTATGAAAAACCATGATACGCCAAAAACTGTATCTTTCTCCGGCAAAGATACTCTTCCTACTTTCATTTTTCGCCCTGCACGACCTCGCGGCACAAGGTAACGGTGGAGCCGGGGCGATGACCGAACGGCCTAGCGCCCCGGCGAATATTATTACAGCAGCTCCCCAGATCGACGGTCTGGTGCACGATGATCCGGTTTGGCAGGCTATACCACCCATTACGGATCTATGGCAGTCGCAACCCAGTGCCGGTTCACCGGCTTCGGAGGCTACCGAGATCCGTATTGCCTACGATCAGGAAACTTTTTTTATATCGGTGGTGGCTTACGACGCCAATCCGGGTGGACTGGTCGTTTCGGATGCCCGGCGCGATGCGCCACTGGATAATACCGACTGCTTCATGTTCATCCTCGATACCTATCACGATGGGCAGAATGGCTTTGTTTTTGGTACCAATTCACAGGGGGTAGAATACGACGCACAGGTGAACAACGAAGGGCAGGGTAATCTGAATACCAACCGGCAACAGGGAGGGACCATCGGCGGCGTAAATGTCAACTGGGATGCTTCCTGGATAGTGAAAGCTTCGGTAGGAGACTATGGCTGGAGTGCCGAATTCGCCATTCCTTTTCGCACCATCCGCTTTGCTTCCGGGGATAACCGCATCTGGGGGATCAACTTCCGGCGCAATATTCGCAAGTCCAATGAGATCGCCTATTGGGCAGCCTTGCCTATTCAGTTTGACCTTAACCGCCTTTCCCTCGCCGGAGAACTGACCGGCCTCAACCTGCGCAATCCCGGCAATCTCAAGCTTATTCCCTATGTATTGGGGCAGGCCGCAAAAGATTACGAAGCGGCTGATCCCAAAACGGATTTTACGGCGGATGTCGGTGCTGATCTCAAATATAGTATTACACCAAGCCTGACACTTGACCTTACCTATAATACCGATTTTGCTCAGGTGGAAGTGGATGAACAGCAGATCAACCTCGACCGCTTTAATCTGTTCTTTCCCGAGAAACGCCCGTTCTTCCTGGAAAATGCGGGCTTGTTTACGGTAGGTAGTCCGGGAGAGGTCGACCTGTTCTTTAGCCGCCGTATCGGTATCGGTACGGACGGGCAGCAGGTACCGATAATCGGCGGAGCGCGGGTATCGGGCAAGATCAAAAAATCCAATATCGGTTTTCTCAGTATGTTCACCGATGAGGTGGAAGAGGCGGGCATCCAGCAGAATAATTTTACCGTGGCCCGCTACAATTATGAATTTGCCCAACGCTCCTACATCGGAGGTGCTTTCATCAACCGATCGGGCATCGGCGAAGGCGTGACCGATGATTATAACCGGGTCTTTGCGGCGGACGGCCGTTTTGGGCTGGGTAAGAAAGCGCAGTTATCGGGCTTCTACGCACAATCCGTTACTCCCGGGATTGAAGACCAAACACATTCCTTTAAATTCCAGTCGCAGTACGAGTGGAATGGCCTGAATGTCAATGCCGCTTATACGGAAGTGGGAGAGGGGTTTAACCCGGAAGTCGGATTCCTGTTGCGCAGTGCATTCCGCAAACCGGAATTGCTGATCCTCAAACAGATCCGGCCGAAGAATTTCATCGGTATCCTCGAGTTAAGGCCGCACGTTTCCTATCGCGGCTACTGGGATTTTGACGGCTTTCAGCAAACCGGTTTCCTGCACGTGGATAATCACTGGGAATTTAAGAACGGCATGGAAGTCCATACCGGGATCAATTTCACCACGGAAGGCGTTTCGGAAGATTTTGAGATATCGGAGGGCATCATCGTGCCGGTTGGGACTTACGATCACCGGGAAGCGCAGATCGTTTTCTTCACCAATCAGAGTAAGCCGGTCTCCATCAATATCCGCTCCGTCATGGGGGGCTTTTTCGGGGGTACACGCAAGGCCAATTCAGTAGCCCTGATGCTGCGACTGGGCGAACGGTTCAATTCGGAATTTGCGCTGAGCAATAACAATATCCATTTGCCGGAAGGCAATTTCACGACCAATGTTTTTCGCTCCCGGCTGGCCTATTCTTTTACTCCCCGGATCTACCTGCAAAGTTTGATCCAGTACAACAGTGTAGCGGATCTGTGGTCGGCTAACATCCGCTTCGGCTGGTTACAGCAGGCCAATACCGGCTTGTTCCTGGTATTTAATGAAAATCATAATGAATTTGGGATCAGTAACCGGAGTGTTACCTTGAAGTATTCCCGGGTGTTTGATGTGATTAAATGATGTTATGATTCTGTGATGCTGGGATTTTGTGATGTGGCGGTAGTGCTCTTATTCAAAATCTAGGCTGACGATTAACAGTTGGCTTTGATGGATTGGATCTCTTTTGGTGATGCTGTGGTGGGAGAATCCCGACCATCAGTATGCTTCGCGTGGGACGAGATGTTGCGATATGTGAGGGAACGTGTATACCTTAGATCAGGGAGCTGACGATATTAGAATGACCTCAAGTCTCCGGTTGGTAAAATGTTGTTCTTCAGTACAGTCAGCACAATCACAGTTGATGATCGGTTTTGTTTCACCATATCCCATCGGGGTGATCTGTTTTTCGACTACTCCATTTTTAACAAACCACTTTGCAAGCCACGCTGCCTGCAATTGGGAAAGTTTCAAATTGTAGGCTTCATCACCCCTGCAATCCATATAATTGGCTAACTGTACCCTGATGTTCGGTCTGTCCTTAAGGTAAGCCAGAATAGTATTTAGATTGATCAGATTCTCCCCATCATAATCTTCTATATCCTCATACGAGATAAAAGGTATAGGTACGGCATCACCTGGCTTTACCAGCTCATTTTGTAGCAATGAAAGTAAAGAACTGTCAATTTCCTGAGCATCAGATCTAATGGAAAACAGAATCAATAACAGGCAGATCATCATAACTGGTCTAATCCTTAACATGAGCGCTGGTCCTTTAAAATGCTACGGGAATAAAATATTCATAATTGCGAGGTAATAATTCCAAGATTTGCAATACCTGCACCGCATCACAAAATCTCAGTATCACAACATCAAACAAGAATCACCAGCCACGTCCGAGGCCCCTGCGCTCCGATCACCAGAGACTGCTCAATATCAGCCGTTTTGGAAGGCCCGGCAATGAACAATCCGAATCCAGGCTCGTCGATCTCGATACGTTTATAGGCCTGATGCATGTCGCTTACAACATCTTTACGGTCCAATACCAGCACCAGATGCTCGGCAATAAAAGGGACCACCCGCTGCCCCATTTCTGCTTCGGTCAACCAGACGGCGGCATTTTCGGCTACCCCCAGTTGGGCCGGTAGAAT
>JAGQXH010000191.1 GCA_020436695.1 Lewinella sp.
TATCCACCGGAGCCGATAAGCTAAAACTCTTCTCTGGGTTCGGGGAACAACTATATAAGATCAGCAGCATATTAATTCCGCCAAGGAGAGACCATACAAGGCCGGAGTGGAATACTCGATCGATCGCTGTATTCATAAATTTCAGGTGTTTGGAAGCCTTTGGATAAATGTACAAAAAGTGAAGAAAAATAGTGAAGAACTATGTTGGCCGTAGCTTGTTTCTATAGCAAAAGGCATGGCAAAGATCTGGCAATATATACGAAATCTATTTGAGGAAGCAGAGGCAAGCTCACCTTCCAGGCCGGTCCTGCATACGGTTATTGAACGAACGGAAGCTGAAATAGAAGCATATAAAAGTTGGACAGGATCACTGATCAAACACAGATTGGTCGGCTGGCTATCTGCTCAGTACGCCATCTACCGGGTATTGCCGCAAGATATCGATGAGGCGCTGGATTTTCTGGATACGCCTTCTTCTAAAGGTTTTGCTGTTCATTTCTACAAAACCAATTACACCCGACGGGAAGTTACTCATTTTTTCGATTACCTGAAGGAGCAGATCAGGGGGTTGAATTACAAAGTACAGTTATCCGATACCAGGACCTATAACCGACCGAACTGGGTAGAGACCGTGGAGCGTCATTATCTGAAACCCCGGCCTGGTTTTGAAAAAGGTAAAAAAGTGAACCAACGTTTCGGGAACGTCACCATAGAGCTAATACTGCGGGATGATCAGGTACATCAGTTAAGGCTTCAGGCTACTACCTATCACGATCATATGTATGATAAAGCCCAGGAATTTCATGACCTGATGCAGGCTGTTTTGCAGTAAAATCATTGTAGTTGCTCATTCTTCTCCTTCCTCTCTTCTACTCAGGTCCGACAGTAACGTCTCTTTATTGAGAAAAAGGGTTCCGGTAACCAAGATGAAAATTAAAATTGCATCACTCATGGGGATAAATAGATATTGGGGTATTCACTAAAAACACCCTGTTTTCATTGGAAAAAACATGACATCGTGTTTACAGTAAGCTGATTGTTCTTGCCCTAAGTGGAATGTCTCGCTTAGACAGCAATAGTCCACTTGTCCTAATTAAGTAGCTTCTGAAGATGCTTACGAATTGGGCTCTTATTGACTAAACTTACATTCAGCTAAACAGGTTTGCTTGTGGGCTCCATAAAAAATCAGAGCAAGCATCTTGAAGGGAGATCCTCTTGGAATACGCGGCAAATATACGTTATTTTAGTAACATATTCCACTCAATTGGGTGTTCAATTCTGCCAATTCTTTTTTTCCTGCTCAATATGCTGTAACTGTACCTTTACACCATATTTTTTATCCAGGTGTTTAGCCAAAGCATCAGCAGCATAAACCGAACGGTGCTGGCCACCGGTACAGCCGAAATTGACCGTCAGATGGGTAAAACTTCTTTCAATATAGTTCTCTACTGCATCATCAACGATTCGGTAAACATCATTTAGAAAATCAGTCATCTGACTGTGATGCTGGAGGAAATTGATCACCGGTTCATCCCGGCCAGTCAGTTTTTTATAAGGCTCATAGCGCCCGGGATTGTGGATAAAGCGACAGTCAAATACAAAACCACCGCCATTGCCGGAATTATCTTCGGGAATGCCACCCTTTTTGTACGAAAAACTGGAAATATGAACAGTGAGCAGGCTGGAAGAGCCTTTGATCTTGTCGAACGGTTCAAATTTTTTGGAGACGATCAATTCCTGTAGGACACGGTCGAGTTCGGGCATTTTCACCGGCAGTTCCACGTGCTCATACCACCATTTCAGATTGCGTAAAGCAAACGGGATACTCTGAATAAAATACTCTTTACGTTCGTACAGACCACGAAATCCATAAGCTCCCAACACCTGCATGGTACGGATCAGTACATAGCCGTAATACAGTGGGATAAAAGTATCCCGATCGATATCTACCAATTGCTCGGCCGTATCCAGATAATGGTGTAGTAATTCCGTACGGATATCCGGCGGAATATTGGCTTTTGCCTGAAATAACAATGACGCCAGGTCATATTGTAAAGCGCCTCTGCGCCCACCCTGATAATCGATAAAGTAGGGTTGCCCTGCCTTTATCATAATATTGCGGGTCTGGAAGTCGCGGAATACAAAATGGCCGGTATCTGCCGACATGAGGTATTCACAAAGCGTGGTGATATCTTCTTCGAGGGCCTGTTCATCAAAAGGTACATCAGCCAGTTTCAGCAAATAATACTTGAAGTAATTGAAGTCCCAGCGCATCGCCTGGATGTCCAGGGCAGCACAAGGGAAGCAAACGCTGTAATCCAGGCCCTTACCTTCTTCGATCTGCAAGTGCGCCAATTGAGCCACTACCTGTTTATAGATCTGGATCAGATAATCCGGGAAGTATTCGCCTTTTTGTAAGAGATAACTGTAAAGCGTGGTAAATCCCAGGTCTTCCTGTAGGTATATACAACGCGATTCGTCTTCCGCGTAGATCTCCGGCACCGGCAGGCCTTTGGCTTTAAAATGCCTGGAAAAGCTTAAAAAGGCACGATTCTCTCTCGGCTCGGGATTATAGGCTCCCACAACGGTATGCCCGCCACTTTGCAGGCGATAATATACACGATGGGAGCCGGAAGGAGCCAATGGGAGCACCAGATCGGCGCTTTCTCCGGTGTAGGTCTCAAATAACTTTTTGAGGTCTTTTTCTATTTTCAGGGATGCCATGGTGAAGGCGTTTGGGACTTTGGGATGTTGGGATGTTGGGATGTTGGGATAAAAAATCAAATCCTGCACATCTATATCTTACAATCTCAATATCATATTCATCTCCTTGTACTTCTTTGTCTCAACATCTCACTATCCTTACGCCACCTGCAATTTCCGCTCTCTACGGTAAAATTCCCGGAAGGAGATCATGCGTTCCTGTTCTTCGTCCCAGAGCTTATGGAACATGCATTTCAGGCTCTCCACAAAACCGACCGTAGTGACATAGCGCTGAAATACCGGATTTTCCACAGCACAACGCTTCAGGTTGTAATTGGGAATGCCTGAGCTCAGGTGATGAATGTGGTGATAGCCGATACTACCGGTGAGCCAGTTGAACAGACGCGGTAATTTGTAAAACGTACTGCCCCGAATGGCAGACAGCAGATAATCCCAGTTCTTTTGCCATTGTTTGTACGTATGCTCGTGCTGATGCTGCACATAGAAGAACCAGACGGCGATGGTCCCGAACAGGACTGTCACCGGCAATTGAAGCAAAAGGAATTTCTGCCAGCCCAGCAGCCACGCCAACCCCACATAAAGAGCAGCCAGCACCAGGTTATTCGGGATCAGATCGATAATGGTCTTTTTCCAGCCTTTCACCCGGGCAAACGGCAAACGATTGAGAATAACAATATAATAGATCGGCCCCAGCAGGAACATTACCACCGGCATCCGGTATATACGATACATAAATCGCTGCCAGCGGGAGTAACTCCGGAATTCATCCACAGTTGCCACTTTGATATCTCCGATCTCAATATTTTCCAGTTGTCCGTTGTGTACGTGGTGAAAATTGTGGTTCGTTGCCCAGTATTGATAGGGTATGGAACTGAAAAAGCTGCAAAAGAATCCAATTACATTGTTCCAACGACGGGATCTCATGAAAGATTGATGACCGCAGTCGTGCTGGATAATAAAGATCCGTACCAGGAAAAAAGCGTTGACCAACGCAAGGGCCAGCGTGATCCAGTATGACCAGTCCAGCGAAAAATACATCAGTACCCAAAGCCCGATATAAGGAAGAAAAGACGTGAACATTTGCGTAACAGCCTTACGAGTGCTCGGCTTTTGATATTTTCGAACCAGTTGCGGCCAACCTTTAAGTGCTCGTTTAATTTCTTGATCTTGCTTCAGAATAATTTCTTTCTTCTTCTCAGAAGAAGTGTTGGTCACTTTGCTGTTGTATACCACTTGATGACAATTTATAATCGTTTACACTCACCAGGCTTTTTAAGCCGAGCACAAAACTAAACGACTTTATCAGAAATAAAAAATGAATTAAACTTGATATGGGGCTTATTTCCGAAATCCAGGGTTCATGCGGGATGAGGTATTTGCAGAAAATAGAGGGAATAGTAAAACTATATTTATTGCATTATAAATCGGAAGAGCGAATAGCATGATTAATCAATGAGTAGACTTACTCTTCTGGCTTCTTCCCTTACTGAACGCACATTTTGTCTACTCATTGCGTCATTTTTCCACCTGCCGGATATTAAGTTGTTCAAATGTTTCGGCCATATTCAATAAACGATCCTGTAGCCCCAGAATTGATTCGTCGGCATCGGCAGCGATCAGTCGCAGCTGACCCGCGATCGGTTCCAACTGAGTCAGCGCTTCTTCTCTTGATATTTTTTTCAATCGATGCCACCGATGATAGACCGCTCCTCCCTGTACATATTGATAGACACCCCTGGCGTACAGCAACAGATCCCGGTAGCCTCCGACGATCATTTGGCGTTGCTCAGGCGAAAAATCCAGCGTGAGATAGCCCACTTCGCTCTGAATGCGGTCCAGCCAGCCATTGGCCTGTTCCAAATCCAACAACATCTGGTCTACCGGTTGTGCGATCAGTTCTGCCTGCCATCGCCACTGATCCCAGGCATGTAACGTATCGGGCATGGGTATGTCTTCAGTATACAGAGGCGTGCCGGGAGGTTCAAAAAGATCATCAATGGCTTTCATGCGGTGCGGAAGATCCGCAAAGTCCCGGTCCAGAAACTGCGGTAGCGGAAAACGCGAATCGTCCAGAACATTTATATAATTAACGCTGGAGACCGCCTGAAGGGCATCTTCGGCGATCAGCATCACGGCCGTCAGCCTGCTGGGAAAATCATACCCGAACATCTCTTCGGCAACCATCTGTGCACTGGCTTTCGGACTGGATCGGGGGTCCTGTAAATAGTGCAGCAATAGATGAACATTCAAACGATTAAAATTGGTAGCCGAACCACCCCCGTCTCCGATAAACGTCCGGGCCAGCACTATATCCGCGCCTCTGAGATAGGATTGCTGTGCCAGATGTTGTAACCAGACCGGCAGCACAGAGGGCAATTTGCCCTGTCCCATGAATTCGGCGTCCGCCAGTATGTTGATTGCCAGAGGATTCTTTTTCAGTAACATACTATCTGCGGGAGGAATATATCCCAGGAACGGCATGCGGGTCGTTTCCTCTGGCCAGGTCGCATCGGTAAAAAATTGCAGGTCAGGATATTGATTTACGGCTTCCAGCAGCGATCTCCGGGTTTTAACGGTATGCCAGATACTTTCCACTCCGATCATGCCGGTCATGCCAAGTTCCCGGCAGGTATTATCCAGCGCTTCCAACAGGGGCGGGAGCCATTCCGAAATCCGCTCCAGATCTGCCGGAGTCGGTTCAAAACTATTTCCATAGCCTTCACCCAGGATCACATTGATGCCTTTCATTTCGGGCATAGCCGTTTTCAGGCTCTCGATCAAATGGCTCAGATAAGCGGGTAGGTCTGGATGTGCGAAATTGAATCGGCCCGAGGCATCAAAAAATTCAGGATGCACTTCCCGAACAACTTCGGGGTCCTGTACCGGGAAAAGCGGGAAAGGAATACTGTAGTAAAATGTCAGTCCCTGTGCCAGACAGACCTGATAGGCTTCCCTGGCCAATTGTTCCTGAAAGCTGATCTCTTCCGATGACAATTGAGCAGTAAACCCCTCATCCAGGGTCGAAAGGAATGCAACCGATCGCAGATTATCTCCTTCGTAGAGCAATTCTCCGCCCACCTCCCGGCGAAACAGATTGCCCTGAAAGTGGGGACTATGATACATATAGGCCTGAGCCCCCCAGTTCTTTACATCACTGAACCAGACGGAAGGATTCACCGTTGGAGGCGGCGTTCCGAAAACTACACGTAAGGGCGGCGTTCCCGGGAAAGGAGGCTCTTTGTCTCCACAGGAGTTTACAGACACAACCACACCAAATGCAAAAAGGAAGAATAAGTATCGAAACCGGTTATTATACATGGACCTTTTACAATTTTTTTAACTGCCAGTTATTTGCTTCCAGTTGGATATCCTGGCCGACATCCAGTATTCCCACTGAAAGCGGGACATATAGCTCAAATTTCTGTTCGCCTATACTGACCTGAAGATAATAGGCATCCAACATCTGCTCTACTTCCACGATCTTTGCTTTCACTCCCAAAGATGCATTTGTCGACACTCCTGGTGTTTGCCGGTCGACCGTTTCAATAGAGATGTGGCCTTCCCGTATAAACAATATCCGGTCGGCCATCCGGGTGATCTCCCGCTGATCGTGGCTCACCAGTACGGTCGTGAGCCCGAAAGCGCGGTGTACCCGCATGATATAAGCCTGTAGCCGGTGACGCATTTCGGCATCCAGAGCGGAAAGCGGCTCATCCAGCAGCAGCAATTTCGGCCGGCGTACCAGTGCCCGGGCCAGTGCTACTCTTTGCCGCTGCCCTCCCGACAGGGTTTCCGGTTTGCGATCCAGCAAATTGGCCAGGCCCATTACCGAGATCAGATCCTGCAGATGATCATCCGCCTGCCCTTTTTCCAAAGCATATCGGAGGTTTTGCCGAATGTTAAAGTGTGGAAATAGGGCATAATCCTGAAAGACCAGGCCGACATTGCGTTTTTGCGTCGGCCAGTTGATGTTCTGACCGGTATCCAGCCAGCACTCGCCTTCTACTTCTATGTATCCGCGCTCAGGGCGCAGGAGACCGGCCAGTATCCGCAGCAGCGTGGTTTTTCCACTACCTGAAGGCCCGCTTAGCGCAACCAGTTCCCCGGTACGCACCTTGAATTCAACATCCAGATCAATGGGGCCGTGCCCGGATAAGAGTGATTTCTTAAGGGCGATCCGAATCATGGCACCAGGTTTTTATTCGCCCGCCGGTTTACACCATATACCAGTAGTAATATACCAAAGGTAAATCCGATCAATACCAAAGCATACTGATTGGCAAGAGCGTAATTGAGCCCCTCCACTTCATCGTAGATGGCAATGGATGCCACACGGGTTTCTCCGGGAATATTGCCGCCGATCATGAGAATAACGCCGAACTCGCCGATGGTATGGGCAAAAGCCAATACGGTACCACTGATCAGTGCCGATTTTACATTCGGTAATATAATGCGGAAAAACGTTTCCAGTCTGGATTTGCCCAACACGTACGATGCTTCGGCCAGCTGTTTTGGGAAAGCTTCAAAACCGGCCTGGACGGGCTGCACCATAAAAGGAAGGCTGTAAATTACCGACCCTACTACCAGTCCTTCAAAAGTAAAGACGAGTTTCCATCCCAGATGCTGCTGCAGCCAGCCACCCAAACCACCGGCAGGACTGAACGCCAGCAGTAAGTAAAACCCAAGCACCGTTGGCGGAAGTACCAGTGGCATACTGATGAGGGCTTCAAGCCAGGGTTTGACCCGCGAATGCATCCGGGCAAGCTTATAAGCCAACGGCACCCCCACAATTAACAATACCACAGTGGTGATAGCAGCTAGCCTGAATGTGAGTAAAAGGGTGGTTCCGAATGTACTTTCCATTGTTGTATTGGGTCGTGGATAGCGACTGGAATATCAAAAATTTTCATCCGCTACCTACATGATCTCCGTAAGCCGCTAAGATACGTCTTCCGACATCGGAGCCCAAGGAATTGTCGAAGGACGGGGTATTTTCTTTCTCTATTGGCAGGATATATCGATATTTTAACGGACCAATTCGTATTCGTTCAGAGAAAAGGGGTAAGCATGATCTTTATCCACCGGGTGGTAATCTGATTTGATCAGCCGCCAGTCTGACCAATCAATCTCCGGGAAATAGGCATCTCCATCAAAGACATGGTGAACAATAGTCAAATACAGATAATTCACCATTGGCAACATTTGTTTAAAAATGGCCGCGCCTCCCAAAACAAAGACCTCCGATTCATCCTGTACCAGTTCCAATGCCTCTTCCGGGCTATTTGCAATGAGGGTATTTTCCGGTACCTTCAGATCCTTTTGGTGGGTAATGATCACGTTCCGGTAATCGGAGATCAACGCGTCTTCAGCTTCGTAACTTTTCCGCCCCATGATAAAGGCTTTACCGGCTGTCACCCGCCGGAAATTGGCCCAGTCATCGGGTAATTTCCATAGTAATTTGTTGTTTTTGCCAATGGCCCGGTTTTCACTCATAGCGGCAATGGCGGCAATGCGTTGCATAATGTGCAGATTTTCGATCGTCGCAATTCATGATGGAATCAGGAAAACAGTAATGGGTTGTGCTCCCAGCTAATCATATAAACTGAATAGCCTGGCTAGTTTCCAATTTAAGCAAAAAAACATATTCTTCATTACAGAAATGGATTACACGTTCAGTATATCCAACCTCAATACGGCCACATATTCCGTATTTTCTCTCCGTACAGATCCACACGGAAGCCAATACGTTTGCCATAACCGCCCTGCTCCAAGAGACGATCCTGCAGATTTTTTGAATTGATACAAGGGAAATAAATGCCAAGTCGCCCGTCCAGGATCTCCAATGCCAGGCCGCCGCTCCACAAGAACTGATCGGAGAAGGTATCATCCGCTCCGGTCGGCATGGCATTGTCAAAATAGCCGAGATCGAGATAAGGCCGTATGGGCCATCCATTGCCGAAAGGGAGATCAACTTTCAGATTGACCGCCAGTAAGAAGTTGTTACTCTTGCCGAGATTAAAAGCAGGATTTAAAGGCACCTTAAAGCCACCATCCCTTTGGCCGATCTGCTGAGACCATAAACCTTCCCGTTCACTCCGGCCGAAATAAAAATCATCGTAGCGATAATCCATAGCTGCCTGATCGATAAGGCTGAATGCTCCGGGGAAAATAGCGCCACCATTCCGTCGTGTATTACTGAAGAATCCGCCGGCAAATAACCTGGCTGAAACCTCCTTATTTTCTGCATAAGCCAGCTTACTTTTCCATTCTACCGACCACTTCAGGTATTGCTGGGCCCGCTCGAAAACATCATCGTACGACTGTTGCTCCAAGGCCAGCCGATAATGGAAGGGATTCAGTTTACGCCGGTTTTCACCCGCATAATGCCATTCATGTATCGTGGAAAAATCCGTACCCACTCCGATAAAGCCATCTTCCCGGCCGATATTGGGGCGCTCGGTCTCCAGGTAGATCATCCGATAGCCCAACTGATGCCTGAAGGTGCTTCCTTTTGCGGTTCGGAGATGCAGACCCAGCCAGGGCTGCCAGCGTTGATAGCGCAAATCATAAACACCCTGGCTTTGCCGCTCGAAATGAAATTGCCGGTAATTAACCCCCAACTCCACCGCCTGCAGCAATCCCTGTTTAGGGTAAAAATGGTAATCAATATTGCCAATGCCATTTAGCGATCCACTTCTGAAACCATAAAGTGGAAGCAGGTCAAATTCCAGCTGTCTAAACGGTAGCGTTCGATTGTGCAGCAGCAGCCCGGCCTGTAATCCGTCATAGACATTCCAGCCCGGCAGCGGCATCCAGTATAAGCTGGTGTATTTTTCATTTTCCATTTTTGCCGGTATGGCCATTCGGAACGGTCCTAATTTTCGGAACAGGCCATTCGTTTTGATCTGATTGTTCTTCCGATTGACATCGAGCGTAAAATGTCCGGCATCCAGTGCCACCTGATCAAAATCTTCTGAAGGCAACTCTACAGTTTGCTGCCCGGTGAAGCCATCGATCCATTGCTCATAGGGCAGAACGTCTCCATCACGAAGCAGCCAGACCGGCACTGGTCCGGGCAGATTCCCCCGGTTTTCTACCGTAAGCAGCCATTTGTCACCTTCCTTGCGCAGTTCTTTAATAGCATAATCAGCCTGTTGGGTTGCCCTGATAAATCCTTGAAAGAACCAGTTGAGATCCCGCCCGGTAACTTTTTCCAAACTACGCTGCATATCTGCGGGTTGCGGATGCCGGAACTGCCATTCGCTATAATAAGTTTGCATGGCTTTATCGAAGAGTTCGGGTCCCAGCCAATGGAACAGCCACCATAAGCCGCGGGCCGGTTTGTCGTAGGCGCTCAGCCAGTAATTCAGTTCGGAGAATTGCTCAGAAGGCGTATCCGGTGCCTGATCCAGGCCTTGTCGTGCCTGCAGTTGATACAGGAGTTCATCCGCGTCGATCAGGCTATCATCCGCCAGCCAGGCCGGTATGATCTGCGGCCGCTTCGGAGGATAGTATTCGTGCATATACCGCTGCTCATAAAACGAATTTACCCCTTCGTCCATCCAGGGATGATCTCTTTCGTTGGAGGCCAGAATACCGTAGAACCAGTTGTGCCCGACCTCGTGGGTGATCACCTCATCCAGGCTGCGATCCGACCCCGCCAGATCGATCACCGTGATCATGGGGTATTCCATACCGCCACCGGCACTCAGGGCACTTTGTACCGCACTTACCTGCGAATATGGATAATCCCCTATCAGGCTGGAATAAAAGATGACGGACCGGCGTAGATAATCTATCGATTTTCTCCATAGCTGTTCTTCGGTGCGGGTAAAAAAGGACCAGGCATCTACCTGATCATTCGTCAATTCAATGGTGTCATGCAACACTTTAAATCGCTTATCCGCAAACCAGGCAAAATCGTGCACTTTTTCGGCGGTGTAGCGGATGGTCTTATATTCCTGATCGGAATCTGGAAACGGTTCAGCAATGAAGCCTTCGTTCAAAGCAGTGGGCAGCTGCGCCAGATAGGCATTCGTCTCCTCTGCCTTTTGTTTTAGGAATGCCATCTCGCTTTCCGTTTGCAGGGTACCGGTAGCCCCTACTATGTAATTAGCCGGAAGCGTTATCGCTACGTCAAAACTCCCTAATTCGGAATAGAACTCTCCGCGATCCAGATAAGGCATGGGGTGCCAGCCTTCGCGGTCATACACGGCCGGTTTGGGATACCACTGTGTGATCTGGTAGGATTCGCCCACGTGCCCAAGACGGGAAAAGGAATCCGGAATTTTCACAAAGAATGGGGTCCGGATCGTAACCTGCGCTCCGGGTGGCAAAGGCTGCGGCAACCATACCCGGGCTATATCGGGATGATCAGGATCGTATTCCAACCGGCAAGGGCTGTCGTCGGCTGAAAATTGCAAACTATCCACGTAGCCTAATTGATTATCTTTGGCAAAATAAAATTCGGTGCTGCCGGAAAGTCGCTGCTGCTGCGCAAAAGCAGTGGTCTGATCCCGATAGGCGTTCGGCCAGAGGTGAAACCAGATGAAGGGTAGTTCATCCGGAGAATGGTTGATATAATCCACTTCCAGGCTCCCGTGAAGCGTATGCTTCCGGTCATCGAGCCTGACCTGTATCCGATAATTGACTTCCTGCTGAAAGTAAGTTTTCTCCTGCGCCTTCAGCCGGAAAGCGCAAGTAATAATCAATATGAGCCAAAAAAAGTATTTCATGATCCCGCATTTGCAAGCCTCCAAGTTACGATTCCTCCCACGGAAGCTTTTTATAGTGAGCCTTCTTTTCTTTTGCTTAAGCGCCATGGGCCAGGAACCGCTCCATGTATTACGGTCAGAGGGGGTGGGCTTCCCTTATGGTTGGGTCGGCATCTGGAAGGGGGAATTAAACATCTATGCCGCCGAAGGCCTGAAGCAAGTCATTCCCATGCAATTGCACATTTTGCCATCTGACACCACCGGTCAATATTCCTGGACGATCATCTACGGGCCGGATACACCGGATAATCGCCGCAGTTATGTGCTAAAAACGCTTGATCAAGAAAAGGGCCATTATCTGATCGATGAACGCAATTCCATCCTGCTGGATACCTATTTTTTCAATGACAAGCTCTTCAGCCGTTTTTCC
>JAGQXH010000192.1 GCA_020436695.1 Lewinella sp.
TGTTGGGATGCTGCTATTGCTGGCTTTTTTCTATTTAGTACTGCCTGCTTACACCATATGTTTTATGGCTAGAGATCTTTAAGCGGTAACAAATTAAAAAGCATTCTAAACCGCGAAAAGCTCATTTTTCATATCGTAAATACCCTGAAATGAGTGAGTAGTAAGCAGCTTGTTATGCGCCGTTTACGGGCGTTTCGCCTTCTACTAAGGCAATTCTTGCTTATCTTTGCGGTATCCTTCACCAAAGCAATTGTTTACCATTTTGGAAAAGACAATTACAACAGCCATATCATCAACAACTACACATCCAACCAGTGAAGAGATCCTACATGATTATTACATATGTTGCCTGAGTCGCGAACTGAGTACCCAGATCCGGCGGGAAGTGTTGACGGGTAAAGCCAAGTTTGGCGTATCCGACGATGGGAAGGAACTCTTCCAGGTGGCAATGGCAAAAGCGTTTAAACCGGGCGATTTTCGCTCAGATTATTACCGCGGTCATACGCTGCTGCTGGCGCTTGGACTTTGTAATTTGGAAGATCTTTTTGCTCAATTGTACGCCGACGGCGACAATGACCCTTTCTCCGGTGGCCGGCAGATGAACAATCACCATGCCACTCCATTTATTGATCAGGACGGAAACTGGCTCAATCACCGGGAGCGCTACAATCTGTCTTCCGACATTTCAACCACAGCGGGTCAGATGGCCCGGGGGATCGGACTGGCATTTGCCTCCAAGAAATACCGGAGCGGCCAACATCTGGGGGATACCATTTTCTCTGATAATGGTAATGAAGTCTGTTTTTGCAATATCGGAGATGCCAGTACCAGTGAAGGAGCATTCTGGGAAACCATCAATGCTTCGGGTGTACTGCAGATCCCGCTGGCCATAACGATTGTGGATGATGGGTACGGGATCTCGGTTCCGACGGAATTGCAAACCACCAAGGCCAGTGTGTCCAGAGTACTGGAAGGTTTCCGGGAAGAGAAAGTAGGAGACGGCATTGATATATACTGTTGTAAAGGCTGGGATTATCAATCGCTGGTAGCGTTATACCAGAAAGGCATCGACAAAGTACGTCGTACCCATACTCCGGCCCTATTCCATATTGAAGAACTGACCCAGCCGCAGGGCCACTCTACTTCCGGTTCGCACGAAAGATACAAGGATAAAGCCCGGATGAAATTCGAACAGCAGTTCGATTGCAACCGGCAGTTCCGGCTTTGGATCATTGCTAATGATATTGCCGATGAAGAAGAGCTGAAAGGCATTGAGACCAAAGCCCGTAAAGAAGTACGGGAAGCCAAGGTCAAAGCCTGGAAACGCTATTATCTCCCCATAGAACTGAAATGGCGGGAGATCACTGAACTCGCCGAAAGACTCGCTTTGCGTTTTCCGGATAACGTTCGTTTGCAGAAAGGCCTGGTGGAGCTTAAAGAGTTTGTCACCCCCTTCCGTTCGGAGATCTACGCTACTATCCGGCGCATGTTGCATAGCCTGCGCCACGAGCAGGCGCCGGAGATCGATGAATTGAATACCTTCTTACAGGAAGTAAAAGCCGTTATGGAACGGCGCTATCACACGCATCTGTATAGTGAAACTTCCCGGTCGGCCCTACGTGTACCCGTTGTATTGCCTACTTACGGAGAAGATGCGCCGCTACTTAACGGATACGAGATCATTAATCGATATTTTGATACGGCTTTTACAAAAAATCCGAATCTATATGCTTTTGGTGAGGATCTCGGAAAGATCGGAGGAGTCAACCAGGGAATGGCCGGCTTACAGGCTATTCACGGAGAAGACCGTATTTTTGATGTGGGGATCCGGGAATGGACCATTATAGGTCAGGCCCTCGGCATGGCTATGCGTGGACTGCGCCCCATTGCTGAGATACAGTATCTGGATTATCTAATTTACGGCTTTTCGCCGCTATCGGACGATGTGGCTACGCTGCGTTACCGTAGTAATAATCAACAGGCTGCTCCGGTGATCATTCGCACCCGGGGACATCGGCTGGAAGGTATCTGGCATTCCGGATCACCGATGAGTGTATTGCTGGGTGGTTTGCGCGGTATGTATGTGCTGGTACCCCGCAATTTTGTACAGGCTGCAGGTATGTATCAGACCCTGTTGCAATCGGATGATCCCGCCGTATTGATCGAATGCCTGAACGGCTACCGTCATAAAGAACGGCTTCCGGAAAACCTTGGAGAGTATACCGTACCGCTGGGCGTGCCCGAAACCCTGCGCTCGGGCACAGATGTCACACTGGTGACCTACGGCGCCTGTGTACGTGTAGCTAAAATGGCCTGTGATCTATTGGCAGAAGCTGGAATTTCCGTAGAACTGATCGATGTGCAGACCTTGTTACCTTTCGATCTGGAGCATCGTATACTACAATCCTTGCAAAAGACCAGCCGCATTGTGTTCCTGGATGAGGATGTCCCCGGCGGAGGTACCGCCTACATGATGGATGAGGTACTGGTTAAACAGGGAGGATATCGACACCTGGATTCTGCTCCGGTTACCATTTCTGCAACAGCTCATCGCCCGCCCTACGGCACCGATGGTGACTATTTCAGCAAACCCAATCCGGACGACGTCTTTGAAGCGATCTTCAAAATGATGGAAGAAACGGAGCCGGTGCGTTTCAATAAATAGCACCGAAAAAGAGCAGCACGACGAATTTTAGATTATGAGTGAAACAAGTGCGCCTGAAATACTGATCGACCAGCGAGTTGCTATCCTGGTAGACGGTAATAATATTGAATTGAGTCTACATGATCTGGTGGGCAAGAAAAGCGCCATGATCAATTTCGATACATTGATCCCAAAATTGCTGAAAGACCGCTCCCTGGCCCGACTTATCTATTTCCGGGAAGGTAAAAGCATTTCTCCAAAACTGGCTGAACGCCTGCTTACTCATTATCATGGCTCTGTGACGCCCTGTTACAAATCAGCCGATATCCCACTTACCATAAAGGCTACCCAGATCGCCCAGAAAGTGGATACCATCATCATCCTTTCAGGCGATGCGGATTACGTCGAACTGGTGCGCCATCTGAAAGGCGAAGGCGTAAGGGTAGAGATTGCGGCCGTACCCAAAACAACCGCCAAAATACTACGGGAAGAAGCTGACCACTTTGTGGAGATCACCGAAGAAGATTGTTTTGTATTCCAACGTACCTATAAAAGAAGAAAGAAAGGGTAGGCGGGGATTTTCAAGAGAAAGTAACAGCAGCTGGCTGTTGAATTGTATTGCAGTTTCTACAGACCGGATATAACCGTGAGTTTCCGCAATTTGTCAATCACCGATCATTGACTCAAATGAGCATTCACATGTCTTAATCCACCGGTACCGGACTGGGCTGCAAAGCCGGCTGAACCGAACGACGTCTTTTCAGTGCCAGATAGGCAATGTAGTAAGCCATAGGGGCGGCAACCAAGCCAACCACTGTGCCACCAAGAGACGTTGCCAGAATAATGCCTTTTGATTCAGAAAAAAGCTCGGTCATACCTTGTTGACTGAAGATTGTATTGATGTCCAGATCCAGATCCATTCCGAGAATGGATGCTCCAACAAAATAGGCGGTACTGAAAATAAAAGGAACGGTAAGCGGATTGGCGGTCAATACGCCAATGGTGGTTGAGGCTCTATTCCACTTAAAAATTGAGGCAAAAATAATAGCCAGCACCACTTTAATGCACACCAGTGGTGTCATCGCAAAGAAAACGCCTAATGCAAATCCTTTAGCAGCTTCCTTGGGTTCGTCTCGGACTTCTTGTAATGCTCGTAGCGGGTTGCTGAAAGCAACTCTGGAACGATTTTTCATACTTCGCAGTTTCAAACAGATCTGTAACGGATGAAAATTAGATTTGGTTGGGACTTGCTTTACAAAAATAACTCCATCCGGGTATAGATCGTAATAATTGGGTTGATTATTGCTAGGGATACGTGATTAAATTGTAAAGGTTTCCTTACTGCGGTGCTTATTGAAAAACTTTTCGCTTAAATTGGACGAATAAATAGCCAATAAGTAACACATGTAATAGAAGACCGATCAAAAAGTTAAGCCAGGAAAGGCTGAAAACGTTCGTAGCAGGTCCAATGAACTGGAAGCTCCAGAAGTCGGGAATAATGCCGAAAAAATATTTCCATCCGGCCGGCACAAAAAAACTGACAATAGGAAGTAGCAATACAATATTGATGCCCTTGTACATGGCCAGGCCCTCTACTTTATTGTCACCGTAAGTACTCATGAAGAGCACAACGACCGGACTCATCATGGCGAACAGCATCGCAGCGGCCAGCGCTTTTGTAAACGTAATGTTTACCAGGCCGCTGAAATAGAGCATGCTGAAGCCGAAAATAACGGCAATGCCGGTAGCTGCCAGCAGTCGATAGGTTAGAAAGCCTTCGGGGCCCAGAGGCAGCACACGGATAGCCGTCAGAACATCCTCATCTTTCTCATCCAGCAACATCATCGCTACTACAAAACCGATGCCGGCCACCACCTGCAGGGTCATCGCTCCGGCCAGCAGATACCGATACTCGTTTAGCACCGGAAAATAATCTATAGCTACGGGCATAAGCCAGCGTGCTAGGGCGAACTGTGCAGTAGGAGCCACAATGAACATCACCCACAAAAGTTGTTCGCGGAGGATCTGGCGAAAATCGGTCAGGCTGAGTTGGAGGATCTTTTGCATAGTGTGTGGTCTGTAAGTCAGAAAGTCGTAAGTCAAAGGGTCTGTGCTAACTTTACTTGTCAGGGATAACTGATCAGTGGTCAATCTGATTCAATTGAATCCAACCTTTTTACTAAGGCGATACCGGGCCCAGTAAAATGCCCCCACATTCCAGATCAATAAATACACGATCCCATAGATCATCTCCCAGGCCGGTATCGGAGCCCGTGACGCCTCCAGCAGGCTCAGAATGGGCTGGGTGGGGATCAGGTAAAACCAAAGGCTGTCGGTCAGCTCAAAAAAGTTGAGTATCGGTAAGGCTACCGGGATCATCCAGATGCCGATCCGGATAACATATTCGTTGAAGCTACGCGAACCCACCACCAGTACCAGACCAAGCATGGTAAACAGAGAAGCGGTTAGTATAACACCGCTTACCAACGGAACAAACCTGAAATTCAATCCCCATGCGGCAAAGGCCATACAAAGACTGGCTCCTAGGCCCAGCAGAGAAAATGTGATCACTTTAGATCCGATATATTCGCCGGCTCGCAGCGGCGTGACCGATAGGGCTTCCAGTGTGTTTTCACTTTTTTCGAAGAGAAACATTGATCCGGTGAACAACATTCCCATGGTGACCGGATCGTTGAAGATCAGAAACTCTACTACTTTGTCCTGAGAGGCACCCGGTAAAAAGTAAAAAATGAGGATGTAAATGGCTGTGATGGCTACGGCAATGGTAATGATCTGATAGCGCTGTTGGCGGATCAGATCGCCGGTAACGGCTCTCCATAGGCGGTCGGCTGCATGTACATTCATTATTTATGTTGTCAGTTTCCCGTTTCAGGTTAAGCGCTGCCCGGTCACTTCAATAAAGATGTCTTCCAGACTGGCTTCTTCCGAGTGGATGGTCTCGATCTGCTCTTCACGAAGTATTCGCAAAAATTCATCGTTTTTACCGAGTTCGTCCAAAGGAAAAGTCTTTTTTACCGTTTCCCCATTCAGGTATTCTATTTTCACCTGCCTTTGACCGTGTTTGAGCTTGAGGGCCTTCGGCGAATCGATCAGTCGGATCTGTCCGTCGACAATGAAGGCTACACGGTCACAGAGCTCTTCGGCATCGTGCATATTGTGCGTGGTGATAAAGAGGGTCTTACCCCGGGCTTTCTGGTCGAGTATGATATCTTTTATTGTTCGGGCATTGGTAGGGTCAAGGCCGGAAGTAGGTTCGTCAAAGAAAAGGATCTCAGGATCGTGCTGCAGGGCCCGTACGAAATTGAGACGCATCTTCATCCCCTTGGAGTAATCACGTACCAGTTTGTGGGCATCGTTCTTCAGGCCGACTTTTTCCAGCAATTCCATGGCATCGAGCAGGGGGCGGT
This sequence comes from Lewinella sp., assembly GCA_020436695.1. Taxonomy (GTDB): domain Bacteria; phylum Bacteroidota; class Bacteroidia; order Chitinophagales; family Saprospiraceae; genus Flavilitoribacter. The sequence goes on from JAGQXH010000192.1 coordinate 6,073, forward strand.
TATAGAACGAACCGAAAAACTTCAGGTTTTCCAGCGCTGAAAGCTTGCCAAAATGGTTGGGTAGCTCAAAACCGACGCCGATATGGTTGTAAAAGCTTTTGTCCCACTCCTGTAGCGGGCGATCCATTACCTGCACTGTTCCCCGGAAGGAGGGCAACAATTTGATGAGTATCTTCTGGGTGGTACTTTTTCCGGCTCCGCTGGGACCGAGGAAGCCGAAGCTTTCCCCGGGGCGTATCTGGAAGTCGATGCCTTTTACGGTAAGTTCTTCCCGGCCGGGATAGGCGTATTGGAGTTGTTGAACCTGGATCATTGGTGGAAAGATGTCAGGCACTTTCAAAGTGCCTGACATCTGGGTTTTGGTTACTGATCTTCTTTGGCAACCACCTCATTCAGATTGACACGGTTGCCGTCGACATAAGCCACTACCCAGGCATCTCGCAGCCCGATCTTTTTCATATGCCCCATCAATTCCTTGGCAGCCTGATAATCGCGAAACTGGCCCACCATCACTTTTTGCATGCCATCGGCCTGCTCCAGGGTCATACTGCCATCGGCAGTATCCAGGCCCTCCGGAATATAATTTTTCTGGTACGCACCGATCTGTACGCGGAAGAGCGTACCCATCAGGTCCATGCTATTGTCTTCACTTCCGCGACTCTCCATCGTAGTATTCTCCTGGGATATCTGGCTGATCGCATCCTGAGCGGTTGCCAACTGGTTGTTGAGTGCCATATTGCTCTGTTCCAGCTGTTGCACTTTATTTTCCAGCATTTGGTTTTCGGAGGTAAGGATGTTGTTTTTCGCTTCCACATCCTGTACCTGTTCGCGGTACATATCCACACTTTGACTTAGTTCTTGCAGGGCCAATGGGTCTTTCTTATATTTTTTCAAAAGCTCCTTTAGTTCCTTTTTTTCTTCTTTTGATAGCTTTTCCTGTGCCTGTGCCGGAACGATGGCAAAAAAGAAAAGAGCTAATAAAAGGCATGATAGCATTCTCATGGTCAGTTTTAATTTAAATGATATAAAGAGTCGTTCACCAATCAATTTTCTGGCGGGCAAGCGAAATGATTTCATACTGCCCATTCAGTAGGAAAAGGGAATTGGAGGTAGGAGGTCCGAAAGTAGTACAGGTGGTCATTTGTATGGAATAACTGGTGGTTTTAGTTTCGGTCTTCAATATCGATCTGCTGCAATTTTGGATACCAATTTGTGATTGGAGAAGCTACCGCTTAATAAACCGGACTGCTTCAATGACCGAATTACGAGAATTGTAACGATAAACGAAACTGTTTTGGTATTTTTTTTAGAAAATCAGTCTATTCCGGCAGGTTTCAGGACTTAAGCAAAAGCAAATGCAGATCGAATAGTTTAATGATAGCCAGAATGACCATTACGATCAGCAAACGATAAGCCCACTTGTTGGCACCAGGGAAACGGGAGGCCCAATGGGCCATGATGTATCCGCCCATAGTTTGACCTACAGCCATCAGCATGCCGTACCGCCAGTCGATCAGCCCCCGTAAGTGGAAGATGATGATCACAGGAATAGTGAGAATGGCGATCACCACACTTTTGAGAATGTTGGCATCGAGCAGGCTCAAACGGGCACCCAGCACCGTGGCTGCCAGAAAGAAAATGCCCATTCCCATCTGTATAAAACCACCGTAAAAGCCAAGGGCCAGAAACAGGGGAATAATGATCCAGTTGGAGGGGAGGATCTCCTCATTGGTTTCCCTAAGCCAGCGCGCCGGTTTTACCAGGATAACCAGCAGCATGAACACCATCAGGAAGCGGAAGACGTGGCGGAATTGCTCGTTGCTGATCTGTGTGGCCAGAATAGTGCCGATGATCGCGCCGATCACGGCACTGATAATGTGTACCTTCCGATTGTTGATATCCAGTTTGCCGTTCCGGTAAAAGCCATAGGTGGAAGCGGCCGTTTGGGTAAATACACCGACGCGGTTGGTGCCGTTGGCCAGATTGCCGGGCAAACCCAACACTTCAGTCAGAATGGTCAGTGTGATGGCTGATCCGTTGCCTGCTAATGTATTGATCAGACCGGCGATGAAACTACCGGAAACGGCAATGAGAATAGTCCAAAAATCCATTAAATGATGTTATAATGCTGCAATGCTGTAATGTTATGATGTAGGGATAGCGCGCCTCTTATCCCGATCGAGTCCATCATCTCACTTCATACTTTGACAAAGTTCTATCAATACCCCATTTGCACTTTTAGGGTGTACGAAACACACCAGTTTATTATCAGCCCCTTTCTTCGGCGCTTCATTCAACAGGCGGAAACCCTGTTCCCGGAGTCGTTCCATTTCTGCCTCAATGTCTTCTACTTCAAATGCGATATGGTGAATGCCCTCTCCTCGCTTTTCAATGAATCGCGCGATGGTACTATCCGGATGGGTAGCTTCCAATAGTTCTATCTTCGTAGCTCCGGCCCGGAAGAATGAAGTATTGACGTATTCGGAATCGACCGTTTCGATCTTGTAATGTGGCTGCCCAAGCAGGCGGGCGTAAAGTGCATTGCCGGCCTCCAGATCCTTTACAGCGATACCGATATGTTCTACTTGCATGTGTTGGATCATTATTAAGGAATTATCAAAGGATTTAGCTATTCGCTTTAGGTAACAGGAAGTTGCATTGTTGCATGGCTCCATTGTTTCATTGATATCAGGGCAATGGAACAATGGAGCCATGCAACAATAAAACCCCTACTCCTCACTTCCCTGTTCCAGCGTGCGCAATTCTTTGATCCTTACGTATCGCAGAAATACGCCCCAGGCCATGATCGCACTGATAATAAGTCCTACCTGGCCATCGAGGAAGCCGCGTTGCAGTACATAGTGCTTGAAGAAGCGATAGGTCGGTTTAACGAACAGGTGAAAGCCGGTCACCCTCGGTGTCCGCTCCAGATGATCCAGGGCTGACCATTCGCCGTAACGGCGGATCTTATCCAGGTATTGTCCCGAATCACGGAAAGTATAATGCAGGAGTTTGTGTTTTAAAAAGCCTACCCGTAAACCGGTAGTTTCAATCTCTTCGTGTACCTGTTTATCGTCGTATCGGCAGCGGTCGCGCCGGATCAGCCGGACCACCTTATCGTTGCGCCAGCCACTGTAATTGACCTTTTTGCCAAGGAAGAAATTCTGACGGGTAATTTGGAAACAATCCTGGGAGGTCTCTTCATCCGTCAGAACGGCCCGTATCTCATCAACCAATTCCGGGCTCGGCCGTTCATCGGCGTCCAATAACAGTATCCATTGGTTCTTGGCCTGTGGAATAGCCCAGTTTTTCTGATCAGCCGGGCCACTGTAGCTTCGTTCAAAAAGCCGGGCACCGAGTTTTCTGACAATATCCGGTGTGCCGTCAGTACTGTAAGAATCTACTACAATGATCTCGTCCGCCCAATTAACGGAAGCGATCGTCTCCCGAATGTTCATACTTTCGTTAAAAGTAGTAATGATGACACTTAATGGCCGCATAAAAGGGTTGGATTGATTTGGCGGCCAATTTACGATTGTTTACAGGAATTGTATTATAGAATTCCCCGGATATGGCGCTACATCCGGGGAATAGGGAGAAAAATGATCCAGCAATTACAGGAAGAACAAGGGAAAAAGGAGATTGATGTTCGAAAAGCACTCCGTCATTGAAACAAGCTTGCATTTGCTGAACATTGTCGTGAAGCACTTAATATCCGGTCTGATCAAATTTCTACGAGCACCGGCTCTTCCATAACTGCCCGCTTTTGGGATTCTATCGGCTTCACTCCCCGCCATTTGTTCAGCTCTCTGATGAAAAAGCCGGGTTGATGTACCCAGTTGAAATGGCTGTAGCGCTTTCTTTCACCGGCACTTTCCGGCAGGTGGATATGATTTACCGGCGCATTGGGGAACAATCCGTACAGGTGTTCCACTCCGCTTTTGGGGGCCAATTCGTCACCTTCCAGGCTGAAAGCCAGGATCGGCAACTCCATATAGTATCCCAGCGCATCGTAATCGATCACGAGCCCCTGTGCATGATATCGACCTTCAATACCGGAATATCCCCAATCACGCATGAAAGTACGGGCTTCCCGTCGGGCAAAGCCGACCTTTTCGCCGGGGAAGTATCCCCAAACGCGAGCTACCCACGGAAACAGTTTAAACCACATATAGAATTTGTTGCGTTGTTTTTCCCAGTTCTTATAATGGCAGTGACAGGAAAAATGGAGGATCAGCCCTTTTACCCGGCGCTCCGGATGTGCGGCCAGATATAGGCTGCTCAATTGCCCGCCCAGGCTGTGACCATATACCAGAATGTTATTATCCGGGAAAATTTCACGCACACAGTCAAAGAGGGCCGGAAAATCATAGTGCCAGATCTCCCGGTAGCCGAAGTCTATATTACGGCTCGCCCGCAGTATGGATAGTCCTTTGCCGCGCCAGTCGGCAGTCACCACGTGATAACCGGCTTTTACCAGTTCTTCTGCAAAAGGAGCGTAATAGGCCGCTTCCGTGCCCATGGCGGGCATACACAGGATTACCTCGGCGTCAGATCGGTTGGGGTTAGTAAATACGCGAACCGCGTTCGCAAATCCATCGAGAGAGAAATAGGTGATTTCTTTAATGTTCATAGCTTCAATTGGTTTAGGTTGTATGAATTATCGTCGGGTAGGATTAATATATTGAAGCTGTGGAAGGTTACCCGGGAATGTGGATCTTAACAGAATTTTAGGGATTAAAGAAGATGCTTGCATAGAAAGAAGAAAAATGGCATTGAATCATACATTTGTGTAAAAGAAGTTGCCCCACAAAAGGCCCGCCATTTATTCCAAAAGTTAGCCCATCTTTATAACTTGCCGGCCGATCTTATTACAACTATTCGAAAAACCGGAGCCCATGCGTAACCTGTATTTCCTTTTTTTCTTTTTTTCGGCCTTTATTGCCTGTCAACCTGAAGTGAATCCTCCGGCGCCGGTACTTCCCGTACCCGATCAGAAACAGTTGGACTGGCAAGAATTGGAGTTCTATGCCTTTGTCCATTTCAACATGAACACTTTCACCAATATGGAATGGGGATTTGGGGATGAAAGTCCGGAATTGTTCAATCCTGCCGAACTGGATTGCCGGCAATGGGCTAAAGTATGCAAGGATGCCGGTATGAAAGGGATCATACTCACGGCTAAACATCACGACGGGTTCTGCCTGTGGCCTTCGGAATATACAGAGCATTCTGTGAAAAATTCTCCCTGGAAAGACGGTAAGGGAGATGTGGTGCAGGAACTGGCCGATGCCTGCAAGGAATACGGGCTGAAACTGGGCGTCTATCTTTCTCCCTGGGACCGGAATCATGCGGACTATGGCACCCCTGAATATCTGACCTACTTTCGGAACCAGCTTCGGGAATTGCTAACCAATTATGGTGAGGTATTTGAAGTATGGTTTGACGGAGCCAACGGCGGTACCGGTTATTACGGTGGTGCCAATGAGGAACGCCGGGTGGATAAGACCACCTATTACGACTGGCCGAATACCTACAAGATCGTCCGCGAACTACAGCCACATGCGGTGTTGTTCAGTGATGCCGGCCCCGACGTGCGCTGGGTAGGTAATGAAGACGGACATGCGTTTCGGACCATGTGGTCCAATCTGATGCGTGATTCCGTGTATCCCGGTATGCCGGACTATTCTCAGAAATACGCCTCAGGCCAGGAGAACGGTACACATTGGGTGCCGGGAGAGACCAATGTATCCATCCGGCCGGGCTGGTTT
>JAGQXH010000193.1 GCA_020436695.1 Lewinella sp.
TTGATTGAAAAGCCAATTCATGGGGTCATCATTTTTTTATTCATGTACTACACACTATCTTCTGGACCAACCTAACCAATAAGACCACAGAACCGACCGGGGAACTGTTTGAAATACATTGACAAATACTTCGGTGGCTTTGACAAGCTGAAGTACAACGTCTCCCAGATCTCCAAATCAGTGGAAGGTGCGGGTTGGGGCATCCTCGGCTACCAAACCTTTGCCGACAGTCTGGTAGTACTGCCCTGCGACAATCACGAGCGTTTGACGCAGTGGGGAGTTGTTCCAATCCTGGTAATTGATGTCTGGGAGCATGCCTACTATCTGAAGTACAAAAACAAACGCGGCGACTTCGTAGATGCACTCTTCAACATCATTAACTGGGATAATGTGGCAGAGCGGCTGGAAACGGCTCGTAAATTAGTTTAATCAACCATTTGTGCAAAGGCCGAATTTATTCATTTCCTCCTTTGCATCAACAAATACACACTCGGTATCACCAGCAAATTCAAAAAGGTAGAGGACACCAGCCCGCCGAGTATGACAACGGCCATTGGGCTTTGGATCTCATTTCCTGCCTTGCCGCCGGCTAATGCCAGAGGGATCAGAGCCAAGCCGGTAGTCAATGCCGTCATCAGTATCGGATTCAGGCGATCCAGAGAACCTTCAATGATGGTTTCCCGAAGATCTCTATCCTGTTGAAGTACCTGGAAACGACTGACCAGTAAAATACCGTTCCGGGCAGCAATCCCGAATAGACTGATGAAGCCTATGGTGGAAGCAATGGAAACAATGCCGGTGGTAAAGTAAACGATGAATACACCGCCAATCAAAGCCAGCGGCAGGTTCATCAGTACGATACCGGCCAGACTGAGGTCATTGAATTCCAGATACAGGAGCAAGAAGATCAGCAGGATCGCACCGGCGGAAGTGATCAAAAGCAACCGGGTGGCCCGGGCTTCACTTTCAAATTGCCCGCCGTATTCCACCCGGTAGCCTTCCGGTAGTTCAATATTGGCTGCAATCGTACTTTGAATATCGTTCACCACGCCGCGCAGGTCCCGTCCGGCTACATTGGCAGACACGACGATCTTGCGTTGTACGTTCTCCCGGCTCACTGAGTAAGGATTCCCGGTAACATCTACGGTAGCCACGTAATACAAAGGGATCTTCTCTCCGGAGTGAGTATCCAGTAAGCTGTTCCGGATCGCCTCGGCGGTATTTCGGTTCTGCTCATTGTAGCGCACCACCAGATCAAAACTACGCTGCCCTTCAAAGACCTGACCGACCCGCTCTCCGGCAAAGGCTACATCGATGAAATCCATAAAGTCTCCTAGCCGGATGCCGTATTTAGCCAGCATGGTCCGGTTAGGCAGGATGCGGATCTGCGGCACCTCAATTTGCTGTTCGACATTGAGGTCCACCAGGCCCGGAATGCTTTCAATCTGTTGTTTGATCGCATTGCCGGTGGTAAACAATTGATTAAGATCCGTGCCGAAAACCTTAATGGCAATATTGGCCCTGGTACCGGACAGCATATGATCGATCCGGTGAGCGATGGGCTGTCCGATAGTGATGTTGGCACCGGGTACAATGGTCAGCCGTGTTCTCAACGCTTCCAGAAATTCCTCTTCACTGCGATCTTTCAAGGTAAAAGGTACATCTACTTCCGAAGCATTCACTCCCTGGGCGTGTTCGTCCATTTCGGCCCGACCCGTCCGGCGGGAAGTGATTTCCACTTCGGGCATCTCCAATAGCAATTCCTCTACCAGTGCACCGGTTTTATTGGATTCCTCCAAAGAAGTGCCGGGAGGCGTGACCACACTGATCACAAGAGATCCTTCATTAAATTCGGGTAAAAAGCTACGACCTAAGCCGGTTAACAGGAAGAGAGAGAGACCAAATAGAACAACGGCCGTTAAGATGACTAAACGAGGGACTTTTAACGCCCACTGTAACAGACTGCGGTAGCCGGAAGCTACGGTCCTTTCTACCCAACTGCCCGCTGCCTGCCGTTGTAGCCTACGCTCATCGGTAAGCAGGTAGCTGCTTAACACTGGCGTCAAAGTAACCGCAACGAACAGAGAAGTGAAGATGGCCACAATGAAAGAGACACCCAGTGGCTGTAGGAGTCTGCCTTCCATACCACTAAGGAAAAACAACGGAATGAAAGCAGCAATGATGATCAGGGTAGCGATTAGAATGGAATTTCGGATCTCACTGGAGGCATCAAAAATGATGGCCAAAGCACTTTGCCGCTCCGCCGCCGGACGTTGTGTATTTTCCCTTAATCGCTTGAATATGTTTTCTACATCGATAATGGCGTCGTCTACCAGCGCACCGATGGCAATGGCCATACCCCCGAGGCTCATCGTATTGATGGTGAAGCCCAATAACTTAAGCACAATAATGGTTACCAGCAGCGAAGCCGGGATGGCTACCAGGGAAATAAGCGTAGTGCGCCAGTTCAGCAGGAAAAGAAAAAGCACAATACTGACAAAAATTGCTCCCTCCACCAGCGTACTTTGCAGATTATCAATGGAAGCCTGAATGAAGTTGGACTGCCGGAAGATATGCGTATTCATCTCAACTCCGGCCGGAAATTGCTGCTGTATCGCAGCCATTGTTTCATCAATGCTTTCGGTCAGCTTTAAGGTATTGGCATTGGGTTGCTTCATCAGAGTGAGGATCACTGCGGATCTTCCTGCAACGGCCCCGTCTCCGATCTTGGGAGCAGCACTGATCCTGACATCGGCTACATCGGCAATCCGGATCGGCTGATCGCCCTGCATCCGTACCAGCGTATTGCCAATCTCTTCTACGGAAGTGGTTCGCCCTTCTCCCTGAACAATGTATTGATTGCCGTACTCATTGATAAAGCCGCCGGAAGCGTTGTGCGTTGCTGATGCGGCCGCCTCTTCCAACTCATTCAGCGAAACGTCAAAATATTTCATCTTTTCGGGATCGACCGCTACCTCGTATTGTTTGTAACCACCGCCGATCACTACCACTTGGGCTACACCGCTGATGGCCAGTAATTGCGGGCGCACTGTCCAGTCGGCCAGGGTGCGTAGTTCCATCGGTGACAGGCTGTCAGAACTCATACCCATCAGCATGATCTCACCCATGATAGAAGAGATCGGGGCCAGGATTGGACTTTCCACCCCTGCCGGGAGTTTGCCCTCGACGGTCGCCAGCTTTTCAGCCACGATCTGTCGGGCCTTATAAATATCCATTCCCCACGCAAATTCGGCCCAGACAATGGATATACCCATCGCCGAAGAAGACCGGATGCGCCGGATATTAGGAGCTCCGTTCAGCGCAGATTCCAGGGGGTAACTGACCAGTCGCTCTACCTCCTCCGTAGCCATGCCGTGAGCTTCGGTAAGCACGGTGACGGTTGGCGCGGTCAGGTCCGGGAATACATCCACATCCATGTCGGAAGCGATATAGGCGCCGGTGAGCATGATCAGGGAAAAGAACGCTAGGACCAATAGGCGGTTTTTCAGCGAAAGCTGTATAATTCGATTGAGCATATTGTATTAATTTCCAAGCCAATAATCCAATTCCACACGCAGGGCATTGTATTGATACAGGGCGTCCAGGTATTGTTGTTTCACCTGAACGACCTGTTCCAGTCCGTCCAGGTATTCCAGATAGCCGACCTCTCCCTCGCGGTAAGCTGCCAGATTGATCTCACTTTGTTCGTTGACGATCGGACTGAGATCTTCTTCCAGGTATGCTAGAATGTGCATTTGATGCTCCAGCCGGTAGCGCAATTCGCTGATGGTGCGTTGTAGTTCCTGTTGTTCGGTGCGCAGTGCTGCTTCCTCTACTTTGACGGCCACCTGGGCGGCCTCGATCTGCGTTTTATAAGACTTGCGGAAAAGCGGCACATTCACCCCGGCCTGATAGCCGAATAAAGGGAAGGTACCGAAGGCACTCTGTAGTCGGAGACCGGAATTGATCTGCGGTAGTAGCTGTGCTTTTTGGGTTTCCACTTTTGCCAGGGCTAATTCCTGCCGGGCTTGGACCAGTTGCAAATGAGGATTGTTTTGCAGGCTCGCTTCCACCGTAGTTGCCACTGCCGACGGAAGTTCTCCGACAACTTCGTAGGTCGTATCTGCTCCGAGCCATTGGTTGAATAGCGTCCGGGCGATCTGGTATTTTTCACGGACGTGTTCCTGTTCCAATTGAGCCTGGCCCAGTCGGGAACGGGCAGCCAGTTGCGGGATCCTGCCGGTTTCCCCACTTTCCAACTGTTCAGTAGTCACTTCCAGAAAATTCCGGTACAGCTCCAGATTCTCTGCTGCCAGCGCCTCTTCCTGTTTGGCGTATTGCAAACGCAGATAAGCATGGGTCACCTGTCGCTCCAGTTCCTGTTCGGTAAGCGCCAGTTGCCTTTCGGCTACTTTGGCTCCTTGCTGGTAATACGCCCGTTGGGCCTTATGGGCTTTTGGCAGATAGAAATTCTGCTGGACATTGATCGATTGTACCCCCGATTGTCCGCCAAAATTGAATTCCTCTCCTGAAAAGAAAAGTTGGGTCGGTTGGGTCAACAATCCGGAATCGGCCAGCCGGGTCTGTTGTTCGACGGATAAACGATCCCGTTCGAGACCGGCGTAGCTGTCGCGGGCGATCCGCAGGGCCTCTTCCAGACTGATACCGTTATTTTGTCCACTTCCAATTTGGAAAACGGCAGTAAGCAATCCCAATAACAACCAGAGCTGTTTGGTTTGCGATGGTTTGTTCATGCTGATCTGATTTTTAATAACTCAAATACCGGGGCTGATCGATCATTTAGATCATTTAATGCTCATGGCCATGTGCCGGGATGGTAGAAGACATAGAAGCCATTTTGATCTGGTAAGCCCCCTCGGTAACTACCCATTCCCCTTCCTTCAGTCCGGAGAGTACCTGCACCTGGAATCCATCATCTACCCCTAGTTTGATCGGTCTTTTTTCAAAGCTTTCGCCACCGGCTTCGACGTAAACGTAAGTCATATTGTAATCCTGCATTAGGGCAGATTTGGGAATGACCAGGGCATTTTCGATCGGACTGGTCAGCAGGAATAATTCGACAAAAGACCCGGGGATCAGTTCCCGCAGATTATCGAGTTCGAACAATACCGGAATAAAACTGCTGCCGGGTTCCAGCACTTTACCATAGGTGAGTAACCGGCCGTTGTAGTCATTAAGAGACTGCACGGTCTCCTGATAAGGGGTTTTGAAATTGGCGGATTTTACCTGACCTAGTTGCGGCAAATACTTTTGCGATACTTCGGCCTGTAAAAGCAGGCGACGGCTATTGGTGATCTCCACCAGTGGCGTTCCTTCCTGCACGAACTGGCCGTCGCTGACCATAATATTTTTGATGATCCCCGACATGGCTGCCGTTATGGATTGGCCTCCTGTATTGTAAGAATTAGTTAGCGTCTGGAATTCCGCCTGAGCAATGGAGTAATCCATCTTACGTTGTTCGTATTGCTTTTGCCCGATGATCTGCTTGCCGACCAGTTCTTCGGCTCTTTCAAAATCAGCTTCGGTCTTGTCTAGCTTTGCCTTCGCGACCTCATATTTTTCCTCCAGATTGGATTGCACCAGTCCCTGACTGCTGATGCTGAATAGTTGTTCACCGGCATTGACTTCCCGCCCTTCCTGCAATTTTTGACTTCGGAAAAAGATAATACCGCTGCTTTTGGCTGCGACCACTTTTTCCTGGCCTTTTACAGGCTGGATCTCTCCGGAGGTATGAATGACTTCATGGATCGGTTGAAGTTTAACCTGCCCGATAGCAAAGTCGATCTTCCAGGCTTGTTCTTTAAGGAAACTGATGCCCATGTCACCGCCCTCAGATTCAGCCATTGCGGCGCTTGCCGCTTCAGCATTTTCGAATACGGGAATGTCAGACAAAACTACCTGATCGGAAAAATCGGGGGTGACCAGGTCAAAGATCAGCCGGCCCGAACCACCGATAGTAGGTTGCAGGCTGGGATTAAAGATCCCGGGAGAAGCCGGGTTATCTGCGCTTTGGCGAATGCCCTTGGCACCCACGATCAGGCTCACGGTCAGTTGTCCTTCCGTAACGGGCTTGTAGTCGGACATACGGGTAAAATGTGCGGCAAAGCGGCTAACCTCTCCTATAACCAAAGGTTTGAATTCGACAAATAATTCGACCTGATCGCTCCATTCGGTGATGGAAACTGCGGCTGTTTCACCGTGGCTGTGATCTGCTTCGGCCTCATGGGAGTGTCCACCGTCACCGTGAGAATGTCCGGATTCAACGGGTTGACAGGCCAGCATCAGGACGAATCCTGATGCGGCCAACATATATTTAAACATAATGATGGTTTTAATGCGGGTGTGGATGCTGATGTTCCGTAGTGTCTTTTTTCAGCGTATCACTCTCTACTGAAAATTCTTCCTGATCATGCGGGTGTGGATGATCGTGATCTTCCCCTTCGGCGTGGGTATGGTCGTCAGCATGCGCATGGTCCGCATCTCCGTCATGAGAGTGATCACCCTCTTCATGGGTATGATCTTCGTCGTGCGAATGGGAATTTGAGTTAGTACAAGCACCTAAATAGAAAAAAGAAAGGCAGAAAATAAAGAAGTAACGTTTCATTTTCCTGAAATTTAAAAAATGGATAAATAAGGGAATGGTGAAATGCAGGCGCATTTCACATTGAAAGTGAAATCAGGAAAATGTGGGTGGGCCGCGATTGGCAACAATTTCTAAAAAAGGAGGATCAGAGCATGATCGGACTCGATCAGTTATATCATTTTCCTCCAGAGGTTGCCATGTTTTAAAACTGATGACACCTGGTAACAGTGCAAAAGTTAAAGTTGAGGAAACGAAAATCTGGTTAGCTCCCGTTTGTTGCTGAGATTGAAGAAATACTTTGAAGTGATCTTCCCCCAGGTCTGCATGCTCAAGATCTCCAAGCAATTGCTGCAACCAACTAAGGATACCCGAATCCGGCTGATCATGCTGATGATCCGAATGGTGGTGATGGTCGTGATCGTGTAATACACTGAAGTCTTTGCCTTCCCATCCTTCATGTGCATGAACGGAGGCATTGTGCCAGTTGACCAGGAGCAAAAGGCATAATAGAAAGATCGATATGATTCTATTTTTGATCACTCCGTAAAAGTAGTAAAAAGTTGTAGCTTTTTTATTGCGTAGGAAGAGGGATTTGCTTCGCACATCCCCGTGAAGGGAGGCGGAAACGCATCCAGGCCTAACAGACTATTTTTTATTTTACAAAACCGATCTCGAGCAAACTCGGCTCAGGTTTTGTAAAATAAAAAAAGCCGCCTTCAGGCGGCTTGGATGCATTTGCGGAGGAAGAGGGATTCGAACCCCCGGTACCTTTCGGTACGTCGGTTTTCAAGACCGGTGCATTAAACCAGCTCTGCCATTCCTCCGTGCTGTTTTAAGCGACCGCAAAGATAAGGATTAGATCAATACGCGGAAAGGTTTTTTTATTTTTTTTTGAATGCCTGGATTTTGTGATAATGGGACGTTAGGATGGAAGGATAAGCTAACTACACCGTCAACTCAAATAGATCAAATTGCTCCTGTTTCATTTTTGCATTGAGATGACCGTCATTTAATTGAGGATAGCAATAACCCACCCCAAAGACTGGGATAATGCAGAATATACTCAAAGGTGGTGCATGATCGATAACAATTTGCACTGCCATCAACCATCGCAGCATCTCAAAATCATAGCATAGTAACATCAAGCACGTAACATCCTCATCGCAAACCATCCCAATACCGCTACTGCCACGATCAGAATGCCCCATAACCACCATTTGTTGGACAGCAGCGGTTCTTTTTCCAGACCAGGTACCAGTAGTTGTACTTCGGTGCCCAGTTCTAGCGTGGACATTTTCTCCGGGATCTTATCCGCAAAGTTGGCCAGATCATAGCGCGGGGGGCGGGCATCGGGCCATCCGTAGCGCAATACATAGTCGGCCGGTTCGGTGAAGCGGGCGATGAGTGAAGGCGGCCATCCCAGCACCTGGAGTTTGGAGATTGTTAGTGGGGTGTTGTCATGATTATGGATAACGACTTTGAGGGAGTGGGTGCGAACGGCGGGGAAATAAAAGATCGGATCTTCCAGTGAACTCAATACATCCTGGTGGATCTCTTCAAAGTGATAGATCGTGTCTGTTTCTGTAATCGTGCTATCCGTTAGTGTCTGAATGGAAATGGGACGATAGTAGTCAAAATCAGCATCTACTTCCAGCCGGATAGCAGAAACCGGTATGGGCCATGCCAGATCAATTTCCAGCTCGGAGCGCCGGTCTTCTTTGTTTTCGGTCTGTTGTTGGTTAATTATTCGATACTCCTGATAAGCTTCCTGTTTTCTGACATTATGGGAGGAAGTAGCACTTAGCAATTTGATCCCCTCCGTTGCCGGCAGGACAATGCGATAATAAGGATATTTGCTTTCGCGGAAATGAATGGTGCTGAAGGTGTAATCGCTTGCTTCATTTTCAATATTCAGAATGCGGTAGTTGTCCAGTAGGGTAAACCACTCCTTTTGATCCTGACTACCTTCCAGTTTCAGGTGCCAGTCAAAATTCTTATTGGCAAAATTGAGTTGGATCCGGTTGGTGATCTGCGGGCTGAGTTGTTCCAGCGTGACGAAGTATTCTTTGCCCTTGGTGCCGGGATTCAACAGCCGAAAAGCGGTTTTTTCCACAGCGACCCGATCTTCAGGGATCTGTAGTAGATACGGCGCTTCGATCGTATCTCCCTCCGGGCTAATGCCCATAATGCGCAGGTCGGCATAGTTAAGCCGCAAATGCCGGAACAGTTCATTGGGCAATGCGATCCGGTGCCATTGCTGGTCGACGCCACTCAGTGGACGTTCGAACTGATAGTGATCCCATTGTGCAGTTAGTTCCGTATTACCAAAACCCAGAAGGAGGAATAGCAACAGCCAGTTACACCATATCCATTTGGCCGAAAAGCCTTCTGGTCCCCAGGTATCTCTGTCCTTTTTTTTTAGGATTCCCTCTCTGCCAAATTGATTGATCATGACTACTTTTTAAGAAATTATTTCATTGTTCCTTACCGAAGTACTAATTCTAATTTTCGTCCTTCCCATGTTCTGACTTGTCTTCCCCATCGGAGGAGATGTCGAAGACAGAGGGGGCCTCATCCCCAATAACAGTTGTGAATTTGTTGTAAAGAAAAGAGATCAGCAATAAAAGCCCTCCCAATGCTAACAAAACGATTGTCTTGGATATGGTGTTCAGATGGGCAATGTCGTAGAAGAACAATTTGATCAGTGTAATAGCAAACAATACAATTGCGGCTACCCGTAAATAGGCTTTTCGCTGCGCAATTCCCAAACTGATCAGTAGCAGGGAATATACGCCCCAAAGAATACTTAGCCCCAGCTTATAACCACTATCGGCATTGTATATACTCAACCAGTAGACCAGTTCACTGCTGCTGCACGACAGGGCGGTCAAATGTAAAAGTGCATCAAAAGGCCAGTTGCTGGTAATATTCACAAAAGGGGCACGTCGGTAGCGATTGGTAATGTACAGCAGCCCGGCCAGCAGTATATAGCCCACGTAGCGCAAATAGGTATGGGAATGATCGGCTGAAGCCAATACCGTTTGATCGTCAATGGCGTAGCTGACGTGCAATTTGCCCAATTCATAGAGGGCGATCACCAGGAAACTCAGGACGGCAATGACATTCAATCCCAAATTGATCCAGCCCAATAAACGGTTTTTGATCCGCGTCATATTGATCCAGCTCAATAGTCCCAGAAAGATGATGGCGTAATAAACGCCCCAGATGTTGCCTAGTCGACGGAAGGTATAATCGGTAATGGGATATTCCGCATAGCCCGGTTGTTGGATCTCCTGCAGCCTCCAATAATATTGCAACTCGACCTGGAATCCGTAGAAGAGTACCAATATCAGAACTGCGGGGAGCACATAACGAAGGCTGTTACGCCAGAAATTGCGTTCTGGCAGCGGAGATGCTAATTGCTTTCCTTGTTGCAGCCACACCATAAAGCCCACCGCAGCAGCGAACAGTATTGAACTTAGGAACTGGATGTTCAGGATCGGAGTGGGCCGGTCTTCTACCGGAGTATAGAGGCTGACATCGTAGGCGTTGGACCAATCCTGTAGCAGACTAATAAATGCTAAAACGATCAAAGGTAAAACCATACGTTCGAAGGCTGCGACCTGACGAGTACGGCCCAGCCAGAACAACAAAGCGGCTTCACCGACCCATAGCAGGGTCACCCAGTTGCCGTCCAGTTGAATAGGTACAGCAAGCGTAAGAAATACCAGTACCAGTCCGATCACAAAATAGAACAGGCTTTTTTCTGCCAATGCGGCCCGCTGGATCATTTTGCCCACCAGGAAATGGATCAGAGCATTGACCACTGCGAAAATTCCCAGGTATTGCTCTGCTCCGGGATGCCCATCGAGCAGTTTGTAACCGAAACCGAAGAAAATAAAGGAATTGGTAAGTAACAAAACCACATCCATCCGGGAAAAAGGCTCCCGGGCCGGTATCTTGTAGGCCAGGAAAGTCGCGTAAAATAAAAGATAGAAGATAGATAGAAAAGTGAGCCCCAAACCAAAATGCTCATCTTGCCGGTAGCCGTCGGCTGCCCACCAGGAAAAGATCAGCCAGGTGAGCCAGAAGGCGGCGTGAAACAACAGCTTCCACGACTTTCTGAAGGCGATCGCCAGTATCCCTGCATTGATCACGGCCATATAAATGAACAAAAACTGCACATTGCCACTATCTTCACTTAATAAAAAGGGAACACCGTAGGCTCCTACCAATCCCATTAGTGCAATGATCTGCTGGTTGTAATGCCAGGCAGCCAGCACGGAAAAGGCCGTGAGCAATACCATCAGTGCGAAAGCAATGGCCTGGGGGAAGAGCGCATAATAGTTGTAAGCGAAATAAGTAATGATGTACATTATAGCCAGTGCTCCACTTAAGAGCACGGCACTGAAGTTCCGGTATTTTTCTTTTAATCGAATAGCCAGCCCAAGTAGTCCGATTCCCGCCAGATAGCCCAATACGATACGTGTAAGCGGTGATATCAATTCATTATCAATGGCGTATTTAGCTCCAAAGGCCACACCGATCACGGTGATGAGAATACCGATCTTGCTGACCAGATTTTCCCCGATAAATTTTTCCCATTCTATATTTTGCCGGGAGGAAGTCCAGCGGGACCAAAGGGAAGGAGTAGATTTTGGTAGCGGCATTCTCTCCTGAGAAACACTAGGCCCGGATGGTGCGGATACCGGTACGGACGCTGTGATTCCTTCTTTTTCTTTGGGCGTGGGTTCCTGGCGCTGCTGTTTTTTCAACAATTCTATTTCCTGTCGCAGCCGATGGGCTTCTACCTGAAGTCGGTCCTGTTTGCGGAGGAGCAGGTTTAGTCGTTCGGTTAGTTCATCGAATTTGTCAGGGTCTTGTTCCATAATATGAATTTGAACATTTTGCCGTTCGTGTAGGGTAGAGGAAGGTAATTTCCGTCCAAGTTAGAAAAATCGGCGAAATATTCCTCCGAATGTAGACGAGGATACTGAGATGAAAGACTGGTTAAAATGAAGGACGGATGAAGAAGAGCAGAACAAAAAATTGAAAAAAAAATAAATTTTTACTTCTGCAGAATTGCGTCTGGAAAGGAATTGATCGTATATTTGACACTATGCTTTCCGGAAATACAGAGGAAAATACAACTCACCAGTTTACCACCAGCAAGTAAGTATCGTTTAATACACGTTAAAAAATATAGTCGTTTTAAGTTTCTGGTTTACTTGGGTTAAG
>JAGQXH010000194.1 GCA_020436695.1 Lewinella sp.
GCTATCAAATGTTTGTTTTGTGCTATTAAAAATAAGGAAATTGAACTTTTGACTTTGAATAGCCAAATTTTTTTTCATTTTTTTTACTGATAATAAAGGAATGTAGGTTTTTTAAGTTCTTTGCCGAAGAAAAAATGGTTAATAATTGTTTGTTTTGTGCTGGTCGTTGCAGTACATTCCAATTCATTCCTTCGTACTCAAACCAATATTTTTACATCACGAAATACCAATGATCATGAAAAAAACGGAAACATCCGGGATCTCCCGTCGCAGATTTATCGGTACCACCGGAGCACTGGTCGCAGGCGCTACACTGAGCCAGACGCCGCTCATCGGTGCGCCGGCCATTCTCAAATTTTACAATAAACCCAATTCGCTGATCAACGGCGTACAGATCGGGACCATCACCTATTCGTTCCGCAGCATGCCGGATCAAAGTGCGGAAGCCACCCTGAAATATGTGACGGACTGTGGTATGAGCGCTATAGAATTAATGGGAGATCCCGCTGAAAGCTTTGCCGGAAAGCCGGAAAGTAAGATCGATCGTGGGGCAATGTTCAGGCTGATGCGCAAACAACGCAGCGGTGAAGGACTGACGGACGCCGAGAAAAAAGAAATGGAGGAAATGCGGGCGCAAATGGATGCCTACAACAAAGAGGTAGCCGCCTGGCGGGAAACCGTATCCATGAAGCCTTTTAAGCAGATACGCAAGATGTATAAGCAGGCCGGCGTGCGGATCTACGGCTTCAAACCCAATGCCTTTGGCCAGAATAATACGGATGCGGAGGTCGATTACGGAATGCGGGCCGCTAAAGCGCTGGGAGCTACCCATATTACGCTGGAACACCCCAGTGACGATGCACAGACCATGCGTTTGGGTAAGTTGGCGCAAAAGCACAAGATCTATGTCGGCTACCATGGTCACGAGCAACAGACGCCCACCTTCTGGGATACCGCTTTGGCCCAGTCTCCCTACAACGCGCTGAATATCGACATCGGCCATTATGTAGCAGCCGGTAACGACAAACCGTTGGAGATACTGAAGCTAAGACACGACCGTATCATGAGTATGCACGTCAAGGATCGCCAGACCCCGGCTCACGGAAAAGGCAATCTGCCCTGGGGCCAGGGAGATACACCGATCGTCGAGGTATTACAACTGTTGCGCGACCAAAAATATCAGTTTCCCGCCACCGTGGAATTGGAATATGAGGTTCCGGAAGGCTCAGATGCCGTCAAAGAAGTGGCCAAATGCCTTGAATACTGCCGGAAGGCGCTGGAAGGGTGATGCGTACCATCGTTTAAAATAGAAAGAGGACTTTTCAATGTACAAATTGGAAAGTCCTCTTTCGGTATATATCGGGCTGTTGAGCGTCTGCAGTTAGCAGAAGCGGTCAAAAGCCAGTTTCAGGTTTTCAGCTATGATCTCCGCCGAACGTCCTTCGATGTGGTGACGCTCCAGAAAATGCACCAGCTTACCATCTTTAAATAAAGCAATGGAGGGTGAAGAAGGCGGATAGGGAAGCAGATATTCCCGGGCTTTAGCCGTAGCTTCCAGATCAACGCCGGCAAAAACCGTGGTCAGTTTATCCGGCACATTTTCATTGTCCAGGGCCATACGGGCACCGGGGCGGGCGTTAGCGGCAGCGCATCCGCAAACCGAATTTACCACCAGTAGCACGGTACCTTCCTCATTTTCCAATACATCGATTACTTCTTCAGCACTGGTCAGGCTTTCAAAACCAATATCAGTCAATTGACGGGCCATCGGGGCCGTTATTTGTACGGGATACATGTGAATTATTTTTGTGATTCGATATAATGCCGCCGCCAGTCTCAGGATTCTAAGTCAATTAGTCCAACTTTAGAAATAACCAATATGCGCTCAATCGCCTCGACCTTCGGCTTAATTTGTACAAAGCTAAGCGTTTTGCCTATTTCAAGCAAAGTTGTAACGGGCTTATTTATATACAATCTAAATTGAATTTAGTTGTTTCCGTCCAATGGATGAAACTTTTTTCATAAGACACGTAAGACTGTTTGTTCATAGCAAAATTGATTTGAACAGATGACCCAAAAACTACAGGCCCTCGCAGTCGGCCTCATCTTAATGTCTATCGGCTTTTCTGCCTGCACTAACGATCAATTGCCGGAACCCATGGTTCTGGCAGTATGTGACACCCTACAGACTTCTTATACATCCAACGTAAAAGAGATCATTGACCGCAGTTGTGCCTATAGTGGTTGCCATATCGATGCTTCCATCGGCAATTATCTCACGTATGAAGGCATGCTTGGACGATTGAAAGACGGCGTGATCCGCAGCCGGGTGATCAGCCTGCGTTCCGATCCCGTTAAGGGTATGCCGCCTGCGTATTCTCCCGGTGACCGGCCAAAGGAGTTGACCCAGCACGAACTGGAGATCATACAATGTTGGTTGGATGCAGGGTTTCCAAAGGAATAAGTACGACTTATGGTTAAGGCCTGAGTGCATTTTTACTGCCGGCTTCGCATGCTATTCCAACTAAGCAATACTACAATATTCAAGATTATGATTCGATATATTACCCTCATCTGGTCCCTGTTGGTGGGAACGGTATACTTACAGGCCCAGCAACCGGAAATGGTTAGTCAAACATTTAAGGATCGCCGGGTGATCAATACCCATTCAGTGGAAACACTGCCGGCCAGGAAACTGGATGTGCGTATTGCGCATCGTTTTGGAGATCTGTTGGGTGAGAACGGAGGTTTTCAGACTTTTTTCGGCCTGGAAAATGCAGCAGATGTGATGATCGGAGCGGAGTATGGGCTTACCAACCGCTTTACGGTGGGCTTATACCGTACCAAGGGCGCAGGCATCACGCCGGAAGGTAACTCCGGTCTGAACCAGTTAACCAATGGTATTTTCAAATACCGGGTATTGCATCAGACCGTCGATCAAATAGTTCCGTTTAGTATGACCCTGGTTGGGGTGGTATCAGTTTCCACCGCCAAACAGATCGATGACAACCCCGATCTCATCCGGAGTTTCCCAAAATTTGCTCATCGCATGGCTACCAACTGGCAGATCATTCTGGCCCGAAAGTTTTCGGATGGATTTTCGCTACAGATCCTGCCTTCCTATACCCATCGTAATCTGGTGACTTTCGAGGATGAGAACGGCATTTTTGCCTTTGGTGCAGCTACCCGTATCCAACTGAACAAGGTAGTGGGGATCATTGCGGATATTACCGTTCCATTTAACGAACGCCGTACCAGTGAAGCCGGTTACTACTATCCGTTCGGGATTGGGCTTGAATTCGATACCGGCGGGCATATCTTCCAGGTTAATTTCACCAATGCCACCGGGATAATGGAGACGGACTATATTCCCTACACCACCTCCAACTGGGGAGACGGCGAATTCCGCCTCGGGTTTACCATTTCCCGCTTGTTCAACCTGTAAAAACGAAGACATGAAAATACTGATATCTACCTCCATCGGTATGTTTTTGCTGTTACTGCGTCTGGTCTGGTTCGTGATGCCCGATGAAATGGTATTCAGTGAGGAAATGCCCGTAACCGAAGTTTTGCAGGAACTGGGCGAAGAACCACTGCCCCATCAGCCGGATTTCAGTATCCCCGGTGTATCGGTAGATGCGGGGCGTCGGCTGGTGCTGGAGGGGATCGGTTCGAAGAAAAACGGACACTCCAAAGGGCGTCAGAGCAAGCACTTTGTTTGTACTTCCTGCCACAATATAGAACGCGATGAACCCGACCTGAGCAAGGTGCAGCCCGAAACCAAGCTACAGTATGTGAAGGAAAGGGGATTGCCGTTTCTACAGGGGACAGCGCTGTACGGTGTCGTCAACCGCACCAGCTTTTACAATGGAGATTACGATAAAAAATACGGGGATCTGGTGATGAAAGCCCGCCATGATCTACGGGGAGCGATCCAACTCTGTGCTACGGAATGTGCCCAGGGGCGGGCTTTGCAACCCTGGGAGATAGAATCGGTACTGGCCTACCTATGGACTATTGATCTTAAGATCAGTGATCTGGACCTGACCGATAAAGAACAGGATCGGATCGTGCGGGCACTTCGATTGAAGAAACCCGATCCGGAAACCGCCGCTATGATCCACGAACAATACCTGGAGGCATCACCGGCTACTTTCGCAATCCCACCGGAAGATCGTACTGCCGGATATGCTCCTGAGGGCAATCCCGAAAATGGAAAACTGGTCTATGAATTGAGTTGCCTACACTGTCACGCCGAAAAACGCTACTCCTTTTTCGAATTGGATGAGTCTAAGATGAGCTTTCAATTCCTGAAACATCACTTCCCGCGCTACACCCGCTATTCGATCTATCAGGTGGCGCGCTACGGCACTTCTCCTCTGAATGGGAAGCGGGCTTATATGCCACACTATCCGCTGGAGAAAATGAGCAACAGGCAGATGGAAGATCTGAGAGCCTATATTGAGCAGATGGCAGAATAGCCTGTTGTTAATTAACATTTTTAAAAGTCACACACCAAAGCACACCACTTTTAAATCTGTTATCTTTGGTAAGCTCTTTTCTTTTTTCTGCATCAGCAAACTGAACATCCATGAAAAACAAATTACTGTTGTTCGCCTTTTCTCTGATGAGTGTGTGCTCCATGGGACAGAAATCCCTGGAAGGGGTTTGGGTTGGCACCATTACGGACGGTCTCAAATCTACGGTTGGTTACAAATTCGAAATGATCCTCGAAATAGAAGGGGAGGAGATCAAGGGGCGTTCCTACGTGCATATCGGCCCGGATGAAGTGATCGAGATGGAGTTGCGGGGGAGAATGTACTGGGACCGGTCGCTTTACATGCACGATATTCAATTCATACCCACGGAAGGTCAGGATGTACTTCCGCCGTTTAACCGCAAATATCAGTTTGCGTATGACCGGAGTATCTGGGAATCCACGCTCGAAGGGTATTGGCAGGAGATCCGGGATGACGCTTTCAATCCCAAGCGTCAGCGCGGCCGGATCATCTTAAAGAAAACCGGTAATACAAAGGCGTAATAAAATTGTCTACAAAATTCAATAGCACCAAATCGAAACGACTTATTTTTCAGCGGGCGATTCGATGCTACATGGCTCCATTGTCCCGACCCTACGGATGCGGGATGTCACTGCACTTCATTTCATGGCTGTTATATCATTGCAGCAATGAAGCAATGGAACAGGAGTAATGTCATTTAATTTGATTGACCGTGTAGTAAAGCTTCCCTTTCAAATTTTGTGGAAATTGGACTCACTTAACCAATAGATGCCGATGTTGTTCCCAGTCTTCAGCGTAATCGATATCCGATAATTCCGGCAGGGTGTAGTAAGTGGCGCCGGCTGCTTCCATGCGTTTAATGGTCTCGGCATATACCTGATCTGTACTCCAGGGCATATCCTGGAAAAGTGACGGGCGGAGCTGTCGCATGCCCAGTAGATAATAACCGCCGTCTATAGCCGGACCAATTACACAATCGTGATGCTCCAGTTCATCAAGTGCAGTTTGCAGAATGGCCGGCGTTAGCTCTGCACAATCACTGCCTACGATCACTGCGGCGTCAAATTGTTTGAGAGCCATTTCAAAAGCCTGCTGCATGCGATTACCCAGATCGCCTTTCGGCTGCAGGTGCTTATCGAAACGCCGGTCCGGCCATTCGTCGTTCCGGTCAATAAAATTGCTGTAAAAGAGTAGCCGGTGAGCATCTACAGCCAGAGTTACCTGCCGGGTATGGGCCAACAGGGTATTGTAGATACGCAGAGCTTCCAGGTCTCCCAGATCCTGTGCCAAACGCGTTTTTACCTTTCCTATTTCGGGGTTGCGAATAAAGACGAGTAACGCTTGCCTGCTCATATGATGACTGAATTCATTTTAGAATAAAATAGCTGATCACAAAAACGATCACAGCCATAATGATGCCCAGCATGAAAATATTGTAGCAGATGCGTAGCTGATTATATTTTCTTCCCAGTGAATGTCCCAGATAATACAGATCGCGCATAATGGCACCTTCCAGACGTTCTTCATTATCCACTACCTGCGCCATCCCCGCCTGGTACTCCCTAAGGCTCATCCGAAAAAAATTACCGAAAAAGAACAGATTGGACTCTCCTCGTTCGATGACTTCCGGTGGTGTGTATCCCGTCATTTTTATGGGTCTGGTAGCCAGCGTCGCAAAGATCATACTGGCCAGGCAGGTACATAATAACAAAATAGCCGGGGGTAATAAATAAGGCAGACTGGTGACATAAGTGGCAGCTACCGGCATGGCAATAGTGATGATCAGTGCATTTACACTGAGCATGATATTGGCTTTATTATCGGCCAGATTGCTGAGATCGAGATGGTTGCGTAGTGCGGTTTTGAACATCATTTGCGCACTGCGGCTCCCTTTGATACCTGTTTTAACGCTTTCTTTATCTCCCTTACTTTCCTTAGCCATCTTTTTAAGCTGTTTTTGATTGGCCTCTAATTGCCGGCCATATAATGAGTTGGCAGTTGGGGTGTAGTAGCGGTGGCTTTTTAGGAACTGATAATTGAGCGCATACCATTCTTCATCAGTATGTTTCTTTTGGAGTACATCTTCCCATTCACAGCGGAGCCGGGCCAGATAATTCAGATAGTCTTCCTGGCCCAGATTACTTAGATCGGCATCTTTCATCAGCATCTCCAGACGATTGTCCGGAGTAACATTCACCTCAGTGATCCCGATACATGACAATACCCGTTCGATCTTATCGGAAGGGTAGGACTGATCGCTCAGAAAATTTTTGGCGATACGACAACTGATCTTTTCGTGCCCCTGATAAGTTTCCGTGAAACCGGTGTCATGAAATAAGGCCGCTAGAAGCAATACCTCGCTTTCCGTTGGCGACAGGCCGGCGGCTGAGCTGAGTTCTTCCACTGACTTTTTCACCCGCAGGGTATGGTCCAGGTCGTGATAGCAATACCGCTTGTCGAGCTGCTTCAACAAATCACGAACATATTCCTCAGCTTTCCGGATAATCTCGGCCATAGGGGCGCTTTCAGTTGGTTATGTAAAGTCGGCGGGTAAATAACGGTAATAAACATCTAAAGTACAATCGGAATTTAAACAAACAATGAACAAAAAGGATCAATCCAATATTGGAATATTAAATAATTGTAAACTACAAGTATACCCGAATGTTAAAGCTGGTTTTTGCTGGGATCTGCTGGTTGATGGCATTGGTTTCATTTGGACAAAATGTTCCCACAGATACCCTTTGGAAAAATGAAGGATCAGTATATAACGTCAATCCCTGGATAAGTGGTAGCATTGCTCTGGTCGGATTATATACCAACGCAACCGGCCTGAAACGTCTCAGGAAATTACCTCTTATCTCAGAAGAGCGTCTGAACCGGCTCAATGAAGATGACCTCATTGGCCTGGACCGTATAGCGCTCCGCCAGGATCCTACCAAAGTTAGTACCGACAAAGCCCAAAGAATATCGGACCTTTTGCTTTATTCCGGAGCGCTTTCGCCGGTTATTCTCGTTGCCGATCGATCTATACGCAGAGAATGGTTGGATGTTACGCTGATGTATCTGGAAACCCAGGCAGTCACTTCTAATTTTTATACCTGGGGCCCCTTAGGGCCTTCTATTGTCGAAAGATTACGGCCGGCCGCCTATTACACGGAATTGCCCCTGGAAGAAAGAGAGGCCGGCAACAATCGCAACTCATTTTACAGCGGGCACGTGGCCAGTACGGCTACCGGCTGGTTTTTCGTTGCCAGGGTCTTCAGTGAT
Source organism: Lewinella sp. (assembly GCA_020436695.1). GTDB lineage: Bacteria > Bacteroidota > Bacteroidia > Chitinophagales > Saprospiraceae > Flavilitoribacter. The sequence continues at coordinate 7,791 of JAGQXH010000194.1, forward strand.
TTTCATCCGGAACTGGGAGGTAAAAAGTGGTTGCTATACGGATTGGCGGCCATTCCTCCCACCATTGTGGGCATAAACCGGGTCAGAGCCCTGAGGCATTTCCCGACCGATACCATTATTGGAGGAATTATCGGGGCGACCGTGGGCGTGCTGATCCCGTCCATTCATAAAAGAAGTAAAGGCCATTTGCAGGTGGGTGCAGCTTATGACCCGGAGGTGAAGGGGGTGGCGTTGGGTTGGCGATTTTGATACGGTAATGTTATGATGTTCATTGCCATGCTACCATGAAGTGGCTGGCGTTCGGAATATTACATTGTCGATCAAACCATTTTTCGCTCATCAATTGATGCAATGAGATCATTATTTCCCCGGTGTCTTTCCACATCACAGCATGGTAATATCAAACAAGCTCATCCTCATTCCAGCCTCCCGGATGTTTGATCCGGTCTTTTTTCAAAGAGCGCAATTCCAGGCGATCCTCATGCCCCGGATTTTCCATTCGGTCGGCTTTGGAGCGAAGGCGGTGGATCTCCTTGCGCAACTCCTGTTCTTCCCAATCGTGAGACAAAGCGCCACCCGGCAGCCCGAATACGGAGAAATAATGGATCGTTATGGCGACTCCCCAAGGCAGCATGGGAAAGAAAAACCACCATTCATAGGAGTCATAGTAAGTGAGGGCGTTCATGATAAAGAAAAACGCACCTACAGCAAGATAAACGCTGAAATGAAGATAAAAGCCTTTTTTCTCTTTTACCTTTTTCCTGGCCAGTTCGTAAATTTTATCTTCCATGCGCTAAAATTACAGCTATGCCTCATAAGATGCAATGCTGTTCGCGCTATCTTTTTACCTCAAACCCAAGATGTTCCAGGTCCTCGTAAAAATGCGGATATGATTTTTCGACTACCATAGGTTCGTCGATGCGGATCGTTCCAAACATGGCGAGTGGGGCAAAAGCCATTGCCATCCGATGATCCTCATAAGTGGCGAAAGTTGGTAGCTCGGATACATCCGCTTTGCCGTCTACGTGATAGAACTGTTTTTGGGAAGCGGCCGAAAAACGGGCCGGTAATTTTGAAAAATAGGCATGTACTTTGGCAAGTTCCTGTTTCAGGGCGGTAATACGGTCGGTTTCCTTGATACTGAGGGTTTCCAAACCGGTAAAGAAACCTTGAACGCCAAGTCCGGCGCATACTACCGCGAGGGTTTGCGCAATGTCCGGGCAAAGGATGAAATCCCATTCAAAAACGGGAGGCAGGGGTTTATCCGAGCGGGTGAGCCGCACGCCCGTTTCGTTAAAGGTGGATTGAATACCGAATTGCTCCATAATCGGTACCAGGGCCGCATCTCCCTGGGTGCTGTCGGCAAAAAGGCCATCCAGTTGCAAGTCCAGTTCGGTGGAGAAAGCAGCCATGGCATAGTGATACGAAGCCGCTGACCAATCAGCCTCGACCGTAAAATCCCGTGCCTGATATTTTTGTGGTGCTACCTTGACGGTATTGCCTTCCCACTCGGCCGATACCCCAAAATAACGCATCAGTCCCAGCGTCATTTCAATATAGGAACGGGATACGATATTACCTTCCAGCGTGAGTTCCAGACCGCCGGGCAGCACTGGTGCGATCATGAGTAGAGCACTTATGTACTGACTGCTGGTACCGGCAGAAATACTCAGCTGATTGGTTTTGCCCAATGCAGCCGCTTCACCTATCCGCAGTGGAGGATAACCTTCCTTTTCGATATATTCGATGTTGGCACCCAATTGACGCAGCGCATCCACCAGTACACCGATGGGACGCTGTTTCATTCGCTCGGTTCCGGTTAGTATCTGGCTACTGGGCTGCAGGGCCAGGTAAGCAGTAAGAAAACGGAAGGTAGTACCGGCCGGACCGGCATCGCGAACCTCTTCGTCGGAAGCAAGCAGGGCCTGCATCAGCTCGGTATCATTGGCGGCTGCCAGTCTTTTTATCTCAAAAGGTTCGTCACAAAGTGCCCGGATCAACAGTGCTCGGTTGCTGATGCTTTTCGAACCGGTCAGTGATAAGCTGGCCTGGATGCTGCGATCCGGCTTGCTGATTTCATAAGTCATAATTGCTATTCTTGACAGAATCCGGTAAATGATGTCCGGTCTGCAGTAACGTGCTAAAGGTCAGATATGGTTTTCAGGTAATCCAGTGAGTGGAAAACCTTTACTCTTCCTCATCACTCCGGCCCCGGACCTTTTGGCGGTGCCGCATCTTCTCATCCGATTTTTCGTAAGCCATAATGATCTCTTTCACGAGACGGTGGCGTACTACATCTTCGGCGGTCAGATAGACCGTAGCAATGCCGTCGAGCGGTTCGAGTAGATCAATGGCCCGGCGCAATCCGGATTTTTGATGGAAGGGCAGGTCAACCTGTGAAAGGTCACCGGTGATGATGCACTGTGCATTGGGACCCAGACGGGTCAAAAACATCTTTAACTGCATAGTGGAGCAGTTCTGCGCTTCATCCAGAATAATAAAGGCATTATCGAGGGTACGTCCGCGCATAAAGGCCAGCGGAGCGATCTCGATGATGCGGGTGGCCATAAACTGGTTGAGCTTTTCTGCCGGCAGCATATCATCGAGGGCGTCGTACAGCGGGCGCAGGTAAGGATCGATCTTCTCCTTCAGGTCGCCGGGCAAAAAACCCAGACTTTCCCCAGCCTCCACCGCCGGACGCGCCATAATGATCTTCTTGACCTGACGGTTCTTGAGGGCCCGGACGGCCATGGCGACAGCGGTATAGGTTTTACCTGTACCGGCGGGGCCGATGGCGAAAACGATATCGTTATTCTCGGCCGCGTCGACCAGCAGCTTTTGGTTGCGGGTCTTGGCTTTGATCGGTTTGCCGTTGCGGCCGAATACCAGCGTTTTGTTATTATTCCCGCTGCTCAACCGGGTATCAAAAGGATTGGAACCTTTCAGGATATCTTCAACAGTCTGAACGGGCAGTTCGTGATGCTCTTTGAGGGTTCGAACCATCAGTTCGAATTTTGCCTTGGCTTTTTGGGTATCTTTCTTTTCCCCACTTAATTTCAGGCTACTACCCCGGGAAGTAAACGTGATATCGGGAAAAGCCGTTCTCAGCAACTTCAGTTTGACGTTGTTCTCTCCATATAATTGTACCGGATCAACGCCATCCACATTCAAAATAATTTCGCTCAATATTCCTCCTCTATTTTGGTTAATGCTTTTGTAAAGTAGGTCGCAGTAAGAGGACACCGGGATTATGATGCTCCGGATTTAGCTACTCTATTTAGCTTCCAACTTTTTCAATTTGCCACATGGGCATCAATTACAAAACCATAGGCGGCAAATAATAGTTCTGGTTTTAACAACTATTTAGTGCAAGTAGTCACCGACAACTTGGATCATTTAGCCGGGGCTAATTTAAATATTTTTAAGAGCTTTTCTATTGCTGCCGGGTTTAAGCTAAGGTGAATTTTTGCCCGCCATTGGCAGGATTGCCGGAATTTTGCGTTCTTCGTAACGGAGTTTTTAGAAACGATATGCCAATAGTAACCCTCACCAGTGATTTCGGCCGGGGAGATTATTATCTGCCCATGATCAAGGGAGCCATTCTGAGCCAGGATGAAAAGCTCCAGCTGGTGGATATTACCCATGAGATAGACAGCTACGACATTGTGCGGGCGGCTTTCATTTTCCGCAATGCCTGGCCAAGCTTTCCCAAAGGGAGCATTCACCTGATCAGCGTCAACGATTATTATCAGGAAGATTGCCGGTATCTGGCCATCCAGCACAGCGGGCATTATTTCATCGGTCCGGATAACGGCATCTTTACGCTCATTTTTCGGGATGAAGCGATCAAAGTATTCGAATTGCCCATTCCCCAGGATAAAGCGTTTCCTCTCCGGGATATCTATTCCACGGCGATCGGCCATATTGTGAAAGAGCAGGCATTCGAAAAGATCGGTAAGGCGGTAGATGATCCGGTACAGCGCATTACTTTTCAGCCGGTGGTGCAACCTACGGCCATACGCGGTGCGGTCATCCATATCGACCGGTAT
>JAGQXH010000195.1 GCA_020436695.1 Lewinella sp.
AAGGTGCCAAGGAACTGGAAGCCCTGCTCGGCATGATCTTTAATACTGAAGAATGCACGCTCTTTATCTGTCGCAAGATCTATCGCTTTTTTGTACACCACGAGATCGATGAGACCACGGAAGAGTTCGTGATCGAACCGCTGGCCGATATTTTCCGCAATAACGATTATCAGATCTTACCGATTTTGGAGACCCTGTTCAACAGTGAGCATTTTTTTGATGCGGCCAATCGGGGCGCATTGCTGAAAAGCCCGTTGGATTACAACATTGGTATGATCAGGGAATTTGGCAATCCCATACCCGACCGGTCTATGTTGCGCGACCGTTATCAGTACTCCGGCGCAGTTTTATGGATGGGAGCTATTCAACAGCAGAGTGTTGGCGATCCTCCGAATGTATCAGGCTGGCCGGCTTATTATCAGGTGCCGGTTTTTGATAAAGCCTGGATCACGACGGACTCCCTGCCGCGCCGGGCGCAGATCGCCGACTGGCAATTGTGGGCGGGTGTCGCGACCGATAATACACAGGTGCCGCTGGATATACTGGGAACCGTGGCCAAACTACCGAATGCCGATGACCCCAATGCCCTGATCGACATCCTGGCCGACTGGCAGTTGGGTATCGACCTGAATGACCCCTTACGGGCCCGACTCAAATCCATTTTGCTTTCCGGACAGATCAGTGACTATTACTGGTCGACGGCCTGGCTGGAGTTTGTCAATGATCCTGAGAATGAGATGAAACGGCAAACGGTATACAATCGGCTGTTGGCATTTTTCTATACGTTTTTGCATCAGGAAGAGTATCAGTTGAGTTAGTCAATCAGTCGTAAGTCGGTTAGTCATAAGTCAGCGATTTGAGCAATACATAAAAAGACCATGAAAAGAAGACATTTTGTTCAATATACGGCGGCAGGAGTTTTGATCCCGAAATTATTAAATGGATTCGGCGTAAAGGCTTTAGGTGAAAGCCCGTGGATACGGGCCATGACGGACACTACGGTGGATACAGACCGGGTGCTGGTACTGATCCGGCTGGATGGAGGTAATGACGGGCTAAATACGGTCATCCCTCTGGATCAGTATGATAAGCTGGCCAATGTACGTCCTCAGGTCTTACTACCGGAAAATACGGTCCTTCCTCTGGAGGATGACAACAGCCTGGGTTTGCATCCGTCTTTAGCCGGCTTGCATAACCTTTATTCGGACGGTAAACTGAAGATCATTCAGTCGGTAGGATATCCCAATCCCAATTTTTCTCACTTTCGCAGCACTGATATCTGGATGACCGGTGCGGATGCCGATGAGGTACTCAACTCCGGTTGGGCCGGGCGTTATCTCTACGAAGAATTCCCCAATTTTCCCGCCGACTTCCCGAATGAAACCATGCCCGACCCATTGTCTTTGGAGATCGGAGCAGCCTTATCCCTTACCCTGCAGGGACCATTTGCCGGTATGGGCATGTCTGTGGTTGATCCTTCGGAATTTTATGAGTTGGTAGATGGCGTAGTAACGCCGGCTCCGGATACACCGGCGGGAGAATTGCTACAACATGTGCGTACGGTGAAGCGGCAATCCAACGCTTATGGCCAGGTGATCGTAAATGCTTTTAACAAATCGGCGAATCTGGCCACCTATCCGGAAGACAATGTTTTGGCGGAACAATTAAAGATCGTTGCCCGACTGATCGCCGGAGGGCTGAAGACCCGTATCTACCTGGTTTCGCTCGGCGGATTTGATACGCATGATGCACAGGTAATGGCCGGCGATACCACAAAGGGGGAACACGCTGATCTGCTCCGCCTGCTCGGCGAAGCGGTTGCCGCTTTCCAGAAAGATATCGATCAGATCGGAGTGGCCGACCGGGTAACTGGGATGACCTTTTCGGAATTTGGTCGGCGCATCATTTCCAATTATAGCAACGGTACCGATCACGGTTCGGCGGCTCCTTTGTTTTTATTCGGGAATGCCGTCAAAGGTGGGGTATTGGGTGAGAATCCGGATATTCCCGCCGATGCCAATGTAGATAGTAATCTGCCGATGCAGTATGATTTTCGGTCCGTTTACTCGACAATCTTACAGGACTGGTTCTGCGTACAATCGGATAGTTTGCGGAACATTCTCTATCGCGATTACCAATCGCTCCCGGTATTTCAGGAGATCGGCTGTCTGCCGACCGCCGTTCGCGACCGCAATCGACAGGCCGGACAGCAACTGCTGGATATTTATCCCAATCCCTTTATCGAATGGACCCGGCTGCGTTTTCAAAGCACCGGTGGCCCGACCATATTACAGGTCTTTAATGATGCAGGGCAGCTCATGGCCACTCCGGCTCACTCCATATTTCCGAAAGGGGAGCAGCAGGTCGACTGGCATGCAGAGGAACTTCCGGCCGGCCGGTATTATGTGCGGATTCAGCAGGGTGGGGTACAACAGGTAAAGCCTTGTGTGAAAGTTCGGTAAGCTTACGGCTTTATTTTTTCTCCGTCACTTAGATCAAACTCCCGAATGATCCGTTCCGCCGTTTCTTGCGGCGAAAGCCTGGAATTATCGATCCAGAGATAGTGCTCTTCACCAATGCCGCTACCATCGGTATTCATTTGAAATGAGGCCTCCATTTCCTTCACACCTCTTTCCGATGCCTGTAGGTTTCTTTTGCTGGCTTTGTGTTCGAGTCGATTAGGGGTACTATTGCGTGCCAGGCGCACACCTAAGGGGGCATATAATTCCACAAAATAAAAATGGCAGTTGTGAGGCAGGAAGAAAGATTTTATGTCTGCTAGATAGTCCCAGTCTTCCGGATCATCAAAGTCCATGACCAGGGTAAAGATCAAGCCCTTCAGTTGTTTGCTTTCAGCCGCAGTTTTGAAAACGAGCTGACGAATGCCCTGATTGACCGCCTGAAAATCATCTGTGCCGTGGGAGAAAAGACTAAGCGCCAGTTCAATGGAATAGTGATTGTGGAACAGGCGGTAATCCAGTAGTTTTGCCAGTTCCTGGCCGACGGTCATTTTACCGACGGCCGGTGGGCCAACAATGAGGATGAAATTCATATTGAGTTTCTATTTCAAGAATGGATTTTTAGGTATCAGAAAATCTGGAATATTCCCGCTAACGAATTACAGGGGCCTGATTGGTCTCATCGCTGCAGAATAATTTTCTCAGCATGCAAATTATGCGGAGTTTCAACCAACAACAGATACATTCCGGGGGGCTGCATGGTCAGATCCAGAGGGAAACGGATCTTTCCTTCCGGGAAATAATCCGGCTTGTCAAACTGCTGTACCAATCGTCCTGACAGGTCATATAGAGAGACCTGTATGTTGCCGGGACTATTTAGGGTGAGTTCTATTATAGTATGATTTGCTGTGGGATTCGGAAATAATCGCAGTTGTTCCGATATTCCCGCACTTGTTGTTTCATTGGTATTCACTGGTTCAGCAACACAGGGCATGCCGTCAAAAAAACCTGGTATATGAATGAGTAGTTGTTCCGTGACGATAGGACACGAGCTATCTATTATCGTCCATTCCAACGCATAGTTTTGTTCGGGGCTGCCTGTGAATTCACTGAAATATTCACCATCCCTCAAACGACCCAAACCATCCGGATTATTAGTGATCGTCCAGTAGCTACGGGATCTGTATCCGGCATCATTATTAAGGATTATCCTTCCCAGGCAGTCCAGTTCTATCTGATGTTCGAAGTCTGTTACTTCGGTCAGGCAGGGTACCATTTTGTAAAGCTCGATTCCTATTGAACCATCATCAGCGGAAAAATACAGGGCATTCCGGAAAACGGTGAGCTGACGGGGATCGGCACCATCCTTTCCCGGATTGAGGTCATACACCGGATGAGTACCTTCTGTGGTACCGTCTGTTTCCCATAACTCTTTGCCGTGTTGTTCATCTTCAAAAGTGAAATAGAGCAACCCGTCCAAAGCAGTTAGATTATCGGCAGCTGAGCTGTATTTGACCGGGGTAGTTCCTTCAATCTTTCGGGTGCCCTCTTCGGTCCCGTCTGTCCACCAAAGTTCCTCCAGGCCAATCATCGGATTCAGAGCAGTGAAGAAGAGCTGGTCGTTGGCAACAGTGAGCTTTACAGGTTCACTGCCATCCGGTCCGGGGATAATGTCTTTTACGATCCTAGTTCCTCCGGCGGTGCCGTCGGTTTTCCAAAGTTCAATACCGTAAGTGTCGTGCTGTGCTGAGAAGTATAAGGTGTCATTCATTACCTTCGCGATGCTGACGGGGAAATGCTGTTTATTTTCAAAGGTCTTCACCAGTGTAGTACCGTCTAAAGTGCCGTTGCTTTTCCAGAGTCCGTATTCATTTTCGTTGAAAACCGTCATGAAATAGACCTCCTCCCGGTAGCCGGTCAGTATGGCCGGCCGGGATTGATCATTAATTCCCTCCCCGAATTTCAATTCGACCGTGCCCTCATCTGTGCCATCTGTTCGCCAGATCTGATAGCCGTTTGCTTTGGTGTAACCGACGTAGAATAATAGATCGTTCACGACGGTCAGGTGGTAAAGAGACGGTCTGGTTGCATCTCCTTCATTTGTTGCCTTGACCAGCTGAGTACCCGCTTCGGTGCCGTCACTTTTCCATAACTGCTTGCCATTGAATCCGTCGTAGGCCGTGAAATAAAATCGATCTCCTGTCAGTGGTGTAAGATCATGGATATAGGAGTCGTTTGGACCAGGATTAATATCCCTGAGCATATAGGTGCCGGTCTCAGTACCGTCACTTCGCCATAATTCCCGACCGTGTTCGGGCGTGTAATTGATGAAATACAGGATATTGTTGATAATGGTCGATCTTTCCGGATCGTAAAGCGACATATTATACACCAAAGAGGTGCCGCTCTCCGTTCCGTCGGTTTGCCAAAGACCGTACTCATCGGAGGAGGCATACGCATAAAATAGAAGTACATCATTCATTGGGCCAACAAGGTGTATATATGCAGATTCGGAATTCTGATAAATATCTCTGATCAGAAAGGTACCCTCATTGCTACCGTCACTGCTCCACAGTTCGAAACCGTGATTATCATCATTGCCAATAAATAGCAATCGCTGACCGATATAGAATAATGCCCGGTCAACAATAGGTTGGCCGGCTGTGCCGGGAGCGATATCTTTCAGTAAGGCAGTACCTTCTGCGCTTCCGTCACTTTTCCAGATCTCCGTGCCGAAGTCGGGATGATAAGCATAAAAATAGAAATGATCTCCGGCTACGATGAAAGTATTCGGGGAGGCATCTGCTTCCCCCTCATTAATGTCCTTTATTAAATGAGTACCGGCTTCAGTGCCATCGCTGATCCACAGTTCGCTGCCTAGCTGAGTGCGGGCCTGGAATACGACCTTATCGCCAAAAGTTTGGATCTCAACGATGGAAGAGCCGGTAGAATCGGGATAGATATCTTTGACCAGCATCGTATTTTCGCTTGTGCCGTCGCTTTTCCACAATTCGTCACCGTACTCTTTATCGATAGCTGAAAAATAAAGTACTTCATCTGCAATGGCAAACCAGCGGGGGAGCGCATCAACCAGGCCTGGATTGATGTCTTTTAAGATATGAGTACCGCTATCGGTACCGTCACTTATCCAGAGTTCCGATCCGAATTGCTCTTCTTTGGCCACAAAGAGAAGTCGGTTTTTGTAGGCTAGGCTGAAACCTTCCTCAACAGACTGGAAAGTGTTGATGGAAACCTGCTGGGTGCCGGCCTCAGAGCCATCAGTTTTCCAGAGTGCCTGCCTTCCTTCGGAAGTATTCGCCATGAAATACAATACATCGTTCAGGGCCTGAAAATTGAAGGGTGCACCGTCATCTTTTCCTGAGATGAGGTCTTTAAGCATTATGGTTCCTATCTGGGTACCATCCGTTTTCCAGAGCTCGGAACCGTGGTCGGGCGTTTCCGCTGCAAAGTACAGTTCGTTGTGATAAAACCGTGTATGGCCCAGCGAAAGGGGCGTGGCCTGCTCAAAATACCTGAGCTGTAGGGTGCCTTCTTCGGTGCCGTCGGTTTTCCATAGTTCGTATCCGCCGGCCATATGATCGATCCTGATATAGACCATATCAGAGCTACTGGTCAGTATTTCCGGAGGATGGGTATGATCCAATCGGTTGGTGAGCTGCTTCAACCTCCCGGTACCGACCTCCGTTCCGTCCGTGATCCAAAGCGTGTAGCCTACATAAGTTTCGTGGGTGAAAAAGATCACGCGATCACCCAGGCGGGTTAGACCGGTAGGACCACTATAGGCGGATTCTTTGATGGCGTCTTTTACAAGATAGGTTCCGCTTTTGGTGCCATCTGTTATCCATATCTCCGGACCGTGAACATTGTCATTAGCTGCAAAGAACAGTCGGGACCCTACCTGAACGGGCATTTTTATATGGCTGTTGAATTCCTGGGAATGATTAATATTTTTTACCAGTTTTATCGTATTTGAAGATTGGCCGAAGAGTATAATCGGCAAGATCAATATTCCTAACAGCAAAGTGACCGGTGAAGAGTGGTTCATCGGCGTACATTTTGTGGTATAAATTTCCTTTTAAGGGACGGATTAAAAATTACTTGTACAAGTTATTTCCGTCAAGTACTCTACCCTACTAAAAATCAGATAGGGCAAATCTATTTGGAATTATTTGGATCAAACGCTGATCCATGGGATGGCTCAAAGCCATCCGATGGATTGTATACGCTTTAATTTTTTAGTAGTGTAGAGTATCCGTCAAGCTACTAAGCTATATACTTTGCCGGGTCAGCAGTGTCAGGAAGGTATCTTTTTTTCGTCGGGAGATGGGAACCTTGGAGCCATCGACCATCACGGCCACACCATTATCTTCCTTCAGTACCTTTCTGACGTGTTTTAGCGATACAATATGCGACTGGTGGACCCGGTAAAAGTTCTCGGCCGGCAAAAGCGTTTCGTATTCCTTAATGGTTTTGGCTACGGTAGTGCGCTGGCCGTCCTGAATGTAAAAAGTAGTGTAATTGCCACTGGACTCCAGGCGGACGATCTCCGATAGTTCATAAAATGCATAACCTTCTGCCGAGGAAAGAGCGATGCGATTGGCCTGACGGTTTTCCATCACTTCCCGAAGCCCGTTGATGCGCGGTTGTAGGGGAATATCCGAACGTTCCAACACTTTATTGATGGCATCTCGTAGTGATTGCGGCTCCAGCGGTTTTAGTAAATAATCGATGGCATTATACTGAAAGGCCTTTAGGGCAAACTGGTCATAGGCCGTAATGAAGATCAACTTGAAATCGGGTTGTTTGAAATGATGCAACAGATCAAATCCGCTTCCGTCCGGCATCTGTATGTCGAGAAACAGCAGATCGGGAGAAGTTTTCTTTAGTAATTCAACACCCTGAGAAACACAATCAGCCTCTCCCAAAAGTTCAACTTCCGGAAAAAAGTCCTGAAAAAAACGCCTGAGCAAAGAGCGGGTGGCCGCCTCGTCATCCACAATTACAACCCTGATCATATGGTGTCGATATGTTCAAAAATCGGTTAGTACCAATGCCGAATAATCAATAAGTTACGCCAAATTATCGAGCATGACTGTCTAATTTCAAAACTAGTGAAAATGTGGCAAAAACTCCAAAGGTAGATTGGCAGATTTGGACTTTGGGATGACAAGGAGAGAAAAGGGCCGGGAAATTAGTCGAATTTGTCAGTCATCTGCCAGCAGATATGAGCGGTAAGGCTGAAATGGAGCCGATCAAAACAGAATAGATGGGATCGAATACTTTGTCTTTCTGAACGATGCGTAAAGAGTATTTATGTCTGTTATTGGCAACACAAACTGGCGAGCGGAAAACGAATAACTTTTTTGCTTTAGACAAGGTGGATACCATTTACCGGTTGATGAAGTCAATGACCGGTAAATGGTATCCGAGCTAAACTTTAACGCCGAATGCCCGGCAAACCTTCCGGTGCGCTACTGTTCCATTCCAGGTCCGGTGCTTTCCTCGGGGTAGGATAGAGTTCATCCAGTGTGTTCCCATCGTAGAGCCTTCCGTTTTTCATTACCTGTGAAATGGTATTGGAATTCCGGATGTCATCCAGCGGATTCTCGTTCAGTATCAGCAGATCCGCCAGTTTGCCGGGTTCCAGTGATCCCAGGTCTTTATGCAAACCGATGGCTTCTGCTCCCAGAATGGTCGCTACCTTCAGGGCATTATGATTGGATAAGCCGCCGGACTGGATAGCCCAGAGTTCCCAATGGTAACCCAATCCCTGCAACTGACCATGTGAACCGACACCGACAATGCCCCCGGCTTCGACCAATGCTTTTGCAAAAGCTGCATGCCGTTGAAAAATGTGTTCTTCTTTCATGAACCAGCCCGGCCGCCGGCGCGATTTGGCATCGAGTTCTTCTTTGGGGGTGAAATGATTTAGTTTGGCATCACCCTGTACGTTCTCAGTGGCGTAAAAATAGTTTTCTGCCCAGGGGCCACCGTAAGCTACCAACAGGGTAGGCGTATAAGCTGTATGGGTAGTAACCATCAGATCCAATACATCCTTGTATAGGGGATAGATCGGAAAAGCATGCTCATGCCCGGGATAGCCGTCCATCACCTGGGTCATATTGAGCTTAAAGTCGAGGGCACCTTCGGTCGTAGGCATCAGCCCCTGTTCTTTAGCGGCTTCGATGATCCATTGGCGGTGTTGCCGGTTGCCGGCCATATACATCTTGATGGTCTTGGTATGGTAATATTCTGAGTACTGTTTCAACACCTTTTTGGCGTGATCCAGGTCTTTGATGCGATAAGCCCAAAAGCCTACGCCCGGGCCGGTAGAATAAATACGCGGGCCGATCATCCGGCCGGCTTCTACCATGTCACCATAGGTGAGGACGTCCGTAGTAGAGGTTTGAGGATCGCGGGTTGTGGTCACCCCATAAGCGAGGTTGGCCGCATAGATCCAGATCTGATTTTTGTGGATACCCCAGTTAGGCCACATGTGTGCATGGGTATCTACGAAGCCGGGTACAATGGTCTTGCCGCTTAGGCTGCGGGTTTCGGTACTGGCTGGTACGCTAATTGTACCCGTAGGGCCAATGGCTGCAATTCGGTTGTTTTCAATAAAAATATCACCGTGCTCAATGATCTCATCTCCTTTCATGGAGATGATACGTGCCCCTTGCAACAGGATGCGGCTTTGGGGGATATCCCGGTCCACTTCTACTTTTATGCGGATCTCTTTAGGTTCGTATTTTTTTTCCTCTTCTTTTTTATCTTCCTCTTTTTTGTCCTTGTCTGCTTTTGCTTTTTCTTTTGCCTTTTTCTCGGCCTTCATCTGCTCTTCAAACGCCTTGGCTTCATCCAGATCATAGCGCACAAAAGCATTACCGAGCGACCATTGAACACTTTTGGCATCGGCGCTCCATTGGGGAAATTCACCACCCAGTTCGGTCAGTTTCCAGGAGGGGAAAGCGGCACTTTCAGGACTGGCGACATTAATGGCTGGAACTTCTCCACCCACCATCGGTACCGTGACTACGTAGATCTCATTGTTGATCTGCGCCAGCGCTTTATCTCCTTCCGGGGCCATCACAATGAGCGATGCATCGGAAGGAGTAGGAGCCGGTTCCTGCACCGTCGGTACAAATAATCCGTGACCACCCTGTAAATGCTCATCCGAGGGGTTGAGCGCAGGATAGGTGGTGATGCCGGTTACTTTCAGGTGGACTTTCTCATCGGTACCGTCCCACCGGATGGAAACGAGCCCTTTCGAACCGTGGTACAGATAGATCCGTTCTTTTCCTTTTACAAAATGAGGCTGCTGCCGGCCGGCTACCCGCTCGATTTGCTGAATGTCGCCTCCTACTGCCGGTATCCAGGCCAGAAAACGGCTGGCACCGAAAGCTCCCGGGCCGATGGCATCCTGATAAGCCTGCGCCGGGCCCATGATAAAGGCGATGCGGTTGGTATTTGGGTCCCAGGCCAGTTGGGAATAGGTGCCGTCTTCTCTGGTCAGACGGCGAGCCTGTCCGCCACCGGCCGAAATTTTGAAGATATGGCCACTTTCCCCTTCCCAGGTAACGTAAGCGATCTCTTTGCCATCCGGTGACCATGCCGGCATGGCTTCGGTATAATCAGCCTGTGTAAGCCGACGGGGAGTACCGTCGGGATAGGCCATTACGTACAGCCGATTTAGAGCGGTAAAGGCCACCTGTTTCCCATCAGGAGAAAGTACGGCATCCCGGATCTGAGTAACAACCATTTTGGCTTCATCTGAAATGGGGAAGTCAAAACGCACTTCAGGTCCCAGATCCAGGGTTTCCTTCACTTCGAAGGGGATTTCGGTAGCCTGTCCGCCGTCGATGGGCAATTTCCAGATCTTTCCGCCATAGGAAGCGATCAGGGATTTGCTGTCCGGAGTAAAGGACATAGCGGGATACACACCCAGGCGTGCCCTCGATTCCTGTTCGTCGCGCTGTACTGGATATGCCAGCCAGCTTTCCACTCCGGTTTTGAGGTGACGCTTTACCAAACCGGTCTCCGTATTGTAACGGCTACCGAATACCAGCCATTCCCCATCGGGCGAAAGAGTGGGGGCAAAAGCTGAGCCGTAGCGGTTGGTCTGACGTTCCAGTTCTCCCGTTTCGCGATCATAAACGGTCAGTTGATATTCGGGCAACTGAGCGTTGTATTCCCAATCGCCATTGCGCTGGGATAACCAGAGATAACGTCCGTCCGGGCCAAAAGCCGGTTCGATGAATTTATTATTTTCCGGCTTTTTGATCAGTTGGATGCCGCCGCCGCCATCTTTATGGTACATGGAAACCTTGAGGTTGCGCCGGCCGTGAGCTACTACCAGGTACTGGCCGTCCGGTGTCCATTCGGCCGACTGTACATAATCGGTCTTTTCCTTAGTGATCTGTGTGGAATCTCCGGTAGCCAGTTCTTTGATCCAGATGTTCTCATTGCCATCCCGGTCGGAGGTGAAAGCCAGGTATTTTTCATCCGGGCTATATTTGGGATGCGTATCGTAGGCGAGGCCCTTGGTGATGCGGGTTGCTGTGCCGCCGGTGATGGGCATGGAGTAAATATCGCCCAAAAGATCAAACACAATGGTTTTGCCGTCCGGGCTTACATCCAGTGACATCCAGGTGCCTTCGGAAGTGCTCAGATCCAGTGTGCGGCCGGGCTCCAGTGGCAGGCCGGCCTTTTTGTCCTTTTTCTTTTCCGTAGCGGTACTGTCGGCTGCCGGTGCCGGCTCCTGAGCCTGCAGGTCGGATATTGTCAGCCAGAACGTCCCGCAAAATAGCAGTAGGGTGTACAAGGTTTTCATACTAGTGATGATTGGTTTTATTTATGATGAAGCGAAATTAGGAATTTCGCCTGATGGTTTTGATAAACAATTATTATTGAATGTAATATTTTGAAACATTTCTAAAATATTGTATATTAGAGCGATCGAAGTAGATACTCCTAAAAATTCAAGCGCATTTAACCCATAGTCGAAGCTTACCACCTTTTCCCAGCTGTGTTAATTGAAAATAGCCATTACTTTCTACCGGTGGATCCCCGGTGGAAAATTGGTAATAACATACATCTGCGACCTTGACGCCGTTGTGTGAAAGGGAATGCTTTGTTCTTTCCATACATACAGCAGGGGCTGGTCGGCGGCGGTGGCGAATGGGTGGGAACCCTCCCTCAATCCCCATTCTATACCAACTACCCACTTATCCTTTTACACCTGGTATATCTCATGGAAAGCTACAGGTTGATAAAAATCAACATCAACTCTCAATCTCAGCGGCCAGGGTTCTGACATTGGAAATAGCTTTCCGAATGTGCCTTTTTTCCACATAAGT
>JAGQXH010000196.1 GCA_020436695.1 Lewinella sp.
TATCCCGATTTAGAAAATCTTGCGAACGAAGTGATTTTAGTTTTTCTTAATCGGGAAGTCCGCTGGGTGGCTCATCAACATGGTCGATTGCCAAAATCAGCAATGGGCCGTTTGTGTTTTTAGTCAGGCAGCAGTCGATAAATTATTCCATCATTTGCCTCCATAACTACCTTCAGGTTAAGCATGGCGGCCAATTCTGCGCCGGAAAACAGCCAGCGGGATCGGATCAGTTCATATTCCCGGAAGATCACTACTAATCCGCCATTGGATAAAGTTTGCTTCATTTGCTTTAATTCAGCAGCCAGATCGGCATTGGGCCGATTACTGAAAAAAGACCTTTTCTCCGGGATTAACTGAGCTGTTCGTTTTGTGTGAAAATAAATGGCGGCGGTTTCATTGCTATAAACCTTTAGCCCTTTTGGATAAGCCTGCAACTGGTGGAGGATTTCGGATTGTTGCCACTTACTGGCGTTCAATTCTATACCTGACTGGTAGAGACCCGCAATATTTTGTAGGGTATACCAAAAATTAACTGCAATAACAAAAAATAACATTGCACTGCCAACCCAGCGTCGGAGCAAAGTCCGGTTGGGTAATCCATCCCGATGATGATAAAAGCCGCCATAGAGCAGTAAAGCGTATATGCCGAGCGGTAACAAAGTCCGCTCATCTGAAGTAGCAGTAGGGTCTAAAAAGTAGATATGTAATAGGTAGCCCGTCAAGTACGCCGGCATCAAGGCAATCAGCAAGAAAATACGTTGAGTGTGATGATTGTTTTTATGATCTACATGTTTAGAAATGAATGCTTTTAAATAAGGCTGAGAGACATAAGCTAGGAGAAGTAGCGCCCCCACTTTAAACGCCTTCGACCAGATAGATTCGGTCAAAAAGGGATTGATCCATCTGGTAACATGAGCTATTGTTCTACGGAGTTGTAAGAGCTCATTACCATAAGCCATGATCTCACGACCGGAAAATTCTCCGGCAATAAGCCAGTTTCTGACCGACCAGATAACAAAGGGAAGCAAGGCTATAGAACAAAAGATCACCCCTTTTTTGAATGCGCTACCTTTGCCAACTAAAAAGGCATAACCATAATAAAGGATAAAACCGCCGATGGTGAATAAGCCGGCATAGCGAAAAAGTGTCGAAAGGCCGATTAGTATTGCCGACGTATATAGGAGCCAGCTCCGATCCTGTTCTAAATGACGGAAAAAAAAGTGTAAGCCCAGAAAAGTGCAGAACAGGAAAAATGGCTCGGAATACACGCCAAAATGCACACTGACTACACTATAGTGAGTAGTGAACAGGAAAATGAGCAACAGCGCAATGTATCGGGCCTGTATCAGGTGGGAAAGGACAAGAGAAAATGCAGTAATATTCAAAAAGAACATCGCAGCGTAAAATATACGAAGTGGGATATCGGGGCGTTGTCCTTTACTGACAAAAGGAGTGAGTACGATAGAGGTACCCGGTGGCCAGCGGGTGATAGGTGATATTTTACCTGTCCAGGGATCGAAACCCTGATATGTTGCTGAGGTAGAAAGTTGTTCCGCTCCTTCCAGATAGACTTTCGAATCAACGTTGAATCCGATCCCTAAGCTGGTGGAAAACAGAACCAGTAAACTGCCGAAGAGTGCTACAGCCGGCAACATCCACCGATCACTCCCCATCATATTTCCACTGCGCACCGTATTCTTCCACCAAAATATTATCGTAATGGTCGGCCCGGTCGAAGAGGTGAGAGAATAATTTCAGGCCGGTATCCACATTGAGATAACGATCATAAATGAGGAGGGAAAGGATGACATCCTGTTCTTTCACACTGAAGGTAAGGCTTTCCACTTCGTAATTCTGCCGAAGCAGAAATTCGTAGATCGGTCCGATCTCACTTTTAGGTAAGGTCGCCAGATAGGCATCACCGGTGATGAGCCCGTTCTTTTCGTAGTAGGCAATAGTAATGCGGGCACTGCCCTGACGGATCTCCCAATTATTAGGGCCTCGTCTGGATAATTGTACATCATGGCCCGTCTTTTCCAGGATGCTCTCAATAGTGTGCGCCACCCCAATGGGCTCATAATCTTCAATCTGGGTGGGCAGCGTTACCCGTGAGCCGCAGAAGGGGCAGTACTGACCATCGATGTTTTCATCATTGACCAGATTTAGACAGGAAATACAGCGAACACTGATCTTCCGCCCACCTTTATCAAATTCGCGGATCGAATCGATCAGGTAACTCACGGGGAGCGAAAAGCCAATGTTGTTACCGTCTTTGACTACAAAAGTATTGATACCAATTACTGCTCCTTCCTGGTCGAGCAGCGGTCCGCCGCTGTTGCCGGGATTGAGCGCCGCATCGATCAGATAGTAATTGATGTCGTTGATCTCATGGGCTGTATTGGAAATGATACCCTGGGTAGAAGTATATTTAAAGCCGAACGGATGGCCCAAAGCAAGAACGGGATCCCCTTCGGAAAGTTCGGTATCTATCCCCAGATCCACTGCCGGCAGGTCTGACTGCTTCGGTGCTTCCAGAAAAGCCAGATCGTGTTTGGGATCGCTGTATATCACCCGGACCAGTTGTTTTTCGATCAAATGCCCGTCAATGACCACCTGGCGGTTATCCTGCACTACATGATCATTGGTTACGATCAGATTGGCATCGCGCAAATAGAACCCCGTCCCTGTACTGTAAGGGGTTGCAATCTGTATGATCACGCCGCGAAATCGTTCAATGATTGTTTTCATCAGAAACCTCCAGGTGCGCCGTTTTGATCGGCACGCAGGCAAAAATACACTTCCGCCATTAATAATGGAAGTTTGAGAGCGGAAATGTCTGCCTGTATTCGAGCCTTATCTGTCGGAAGGGTACCGGAAAATGCAGGAAATGAATTTAACAAACGTTTGTTCGTTAAACTTGAAAAATCTTATTATCTTCGCGCCAGACCTGTACAATTGAACTTCGGTCCTAACCAAATTAAAGAAACCAATACCTTATTTCATTGACTCCCCTTGGCAATCTGACCAAGGGGAGTTTTGTTTATGGGGATGGTACACCGGCCAGATGTGTCACACCCAAAATCAAAATCGAAAGGTGACCTTCCCTTTCAGAAAAAAAGGAGTTCCCGGTGTATAATGGAGTTCTTCCACTGGATCAGATTCTCCCTGCAATCTGGATTCGGTAGCAAATTGCGCCTCATTCCATTCTGTATCAAAGAGATTGTCGACGATCACACTGAAGGTCGTATTTTTGAGGGTATAATTCGCATTGAGATCGGTAACCAGATATCCCTTTGCTGTAATACTGCCATCTTCATTTGCCGGCCGGTCCTTGATATAACGGTAGCGAAGGCCACCTGAAAAACCGTTGGATGAACGATAGGACAGGCCTCCGGCCGCCGTCAGATCGGGCGCAAGCGGAATATAGTTGGCACCTTCCGGCTCTCCCAATGCACGGGCTATGGTATAATTCAAATCCGAATCGAAGAAAAGCCAGTCGGAGATCTGAAAGCGTACCCCAAGATCCAATCCCATCCTGCGGGTCTCTCCGCTGGGTTCAACTACACCTTCATCCCCTACGTATACGAATTCCTGCTGTAAGTACAAATACCACAACGCTGTGTTAAACCACAGTCGGGGAGTCGGCTTCCAGACGGCACCGAGATCGGCTCCGAGTGCGGCCGGAAGGATATCTTCTCCGCTGCGGGCCACCACTACCCGGGTATCATTGGAATGAAACCCCATACCCGTCTTCAGGAAGAACTGCCAGAAATGGTTGGGGCTATACAGCAAATTGAGTTTGGGACTTACCCTCGCCTTGCTCTCAGACAGTGTAGCATAGGTCGTAGCCAGTTGATCGACGTAATCAAACTTGAAATAATCCAACCGCAGGCCGGGATTGATCAGCAGGTCGCCAAATTCCAGTTCGGCATTCACAAAACCATATAGATTGGATTCGTTCACATCACCCAAAGCAATGGATTCCAGCAGTGTTTTCCGATTGGCAGTATGGGACAACTCGTTGTTATCCACCCGGTCATAGCGTATGCCGGCACCGGCCTGCAGGTCGAGATCAAATCCTGCTGCACGCGACTGTAATACGTATACGCTTTCCAGTCCGAATAATTTACGGTCTTCCAACTGCCGGATCTGATCACCGTTCTCCGGATCGTTCAGAAAAAAAGTGAAGTTGGAATACAACTCAAAATCGTACTTGCTGAAATAGGCCCGGCTTTTCAGAAAGGAGTTACTGGTAATCCCTTTCGTATGGTTCAGCGCAATGTTGGTTCGGCTGGTCAGGCCTCCCTCTGCATCGTCTATGGCTCCGAAACGACTGATCAGACCGGCATCAACCGCTCTTTGAGGGACCTGCCCGGAAGCATCCCATTTGCTGGTGAAATGGGAGGCCAGAATGGAGAATTTGCCGTTAGCGGGCAAACTGACCGTGTATTTACCCATCAGGTTGAGCCGATTGAAGTGTTGGGAGGATTCAAAGGGACCGTCGGTGAGCGAGTACTCTCCGGCCAGATAGGCGTGTTGCTGCTGACTGGAAGGGAGCAGATCAAAAAGACCAACGGTACGAATGGTATTGAACTGGCCGTACTCCACACTGGCCGAACTCTGTTCCAGTTTGTCTTTAGTCTGAAACTCGACGTATCCGGCCGTATTAAAATTTCCCCGGTCT
The DNA here is from genome assembly GCA_020436695.1 of Lewinella sp. Lineage (GTDB taxonomy): Bacteria > Bacteroidota > Bacteroidia > Chitinophagales > Saprospiraceae > Flavilitoribacter. Next base: position 4,685 of record JAGQXH010000196.1, read on the forward strand.
GCATAATATGGACCCTTTCCGAAATCAACTCTTTCAATGGTCTCGGGAATGAGAAAATGCAGGTCGGCGTATCCCTGGCCGTGCGCGTGAGATACCATATTGACCGGCATTCCGTCCACGCTGATGGCGATATCGGTACCGTGATCGATATCGAATCCCCTCAGAAAGATCTGTTCGGCCTTGCCTCCACCCGCGTGCTGGGCGATAAACAAGCCCGGGACCTTACGCAGTACTTCCTGCGAGCTATTTACCGGATTGGTCTGCAGGTCTACCCGGGATAGCTGATTGAGGGCACTGCTTTGATTGGAGATCACCACCTGTTCCAGATTTACGGGAGCTTCTTCCATCATAATGGTCATTGGCCGGTTGAAATCCTCCGGTGTCAGCACCACATTTTTGGCGGCAAAACCAATAAAACTGATCCGTAGGGTATCTCCCGGTTTGAAATCGTTGTGTTGAAATACGCCCAGCTCATTGGAATGGGTATGGGCATCACCGGAAGCGGCTATGATATAGGCATCGGGAATGGCAATTCCTCGCTTGTCCACAATCTTCCCTTCCAGGGTTTGACTGAATAAATTGCCGGTCACTATTAGCGCTAATAGTGAGAATAGTAGGTATTTGTACATGAAAGTATGCTTAGGGCAGCCGGCAGCATTTCCATTATGCCCGGCTGCAAATAGATAAATAGCACAACTTCTCCATTGGGTACATTGCCCATTGGGAAAGCATGACAGGATCAAATGTTGGTCTGAAAGCGGGGGGCTGAGAGATGGAGATACGACACGCAACGGTATTGGGAATTACCTGTTTCCCAAACCTATTATCTTATCCACGGCTTTTACACCAGCATCTCAGCAGGCTTATGCCCAGACCTTAACCAAATTTGAAGAAACCGGCACAACGAGGCGGCGGACTGGGAACGGAAGGGGTGAAAGAAGAAAAAAGCATTTGAAAATGAAAATCCTCCTTTTCTATAGAAGATATAAGGACGGGGAGTTTTGGTGAAGCGGGCAGCCGCTCCGGATTTTTTTTCTTGAACTGTTCCTGATCATCCTGATGTTCCGGCTGATCGTTGGAAAAATTATCCAGGGCCTGATCCAGCATACTGATCACCGGGTGACGATGGTGTTCCGTATCATGCCCGTTATGTGGGTGACTGTGACTATGGTGTGAATGGACATGATCGTCACTTCCGTAATGTTCATGAAGGTGTTGGGCCAGATGGGAAAAGGTATGCAATGCCTCCAGCGTCAGTTGTTGAAACGCTGCGGCCAGATAGGCGGTGAGCAACCCTAAGATGAAGAAGGTTTTATATTTGGTAAAATAGGTTAACATTACATCGATCCCTTTTGGAACATATACGATGTGGTATTGTTGTTCGGATCTTAATTTACTTCAAAATGACCAGTTTTTCAAAATCACTTTCCCCCCGAAGATCGGCTTCTGCTACGTCATTTACCCTGACTTTCACCTTATAAAGATACACGCCACGTGCCAGGCGATCACCAAATTCATCACGACCATCCCAGGGAATACAGTTGTCGAGCCGGATGGCACCGTCGGAAAGCATGCTCTGCTCGATCGTCTTTACCAGACGACCGGAAACCGTATAGATCTGCACCTGTACCTGTAATTGCTGACCCGACATATTGTGATCGAACTGAAAACAGGTCTGATCGGTGAAGGGGTTCGGGTAATTCAGCACGTGCTCTAATGCGATCTCAGCGGAAGAGGCGACCACAAACTCGGTGTATCCTTCAGAGGAGTTATTGGCAATATCCCAGGCTTTTACCCGGATGTGATGTTTGCCGTCGGGCAGATCGTAGAGCGGATAACGGACCGAGCCACTGCGGTAATCATCCGTTTCGGCTTCGTAAAAGTCGTTAAGAACATAGGTGTTTTCCGTGTCGTCATTCAGGGTTCCTTCCAGATCGTGGCCGATGCTGTTGCCCACGACGTTGATGCCGTTATCATCACTCAATTTTACTAAAAGGGTCGGATCTTCACCGGTGATGCCGCCGAAAACGAAATCTTCTGTATTCATGAACACTTCCACTTCCGGCCCCTGCGTATCATTGAATCCATCCTGGCTGGTACCGCCGATAATGATCCGGTCATAGGCGCCGTTGGCATCGATCATATCGTTGACGTCGGAGGCGTAATAACTGATCTTTCCCGGCCCATAGGCGAAGTTAATGTCCTTGGGTACTACGAAAGTAAATTGAAAACGCCCATTAGTTACGGAAGCCTTACCTTTAAAGATCACGTTTTTCCGCACTTTGAATTCATACACCCGGCTTTCAGCATCCTGCCCGAGGGTGCGGATCTCCAGGTTTTTATCGAATATGGTGGGAAATACTTCCCCATTGAACGACTCCATAAGCTGCCCGTTCTGGTTGGTGATCATCCCTTCGATGTTGACTTTTTGAAAAGCCCGCAGGGTATCTAGGCTGGAATCGTTTATTTCCTTCCCGTCGATGGCGGTAGTCGTTACAAAATATTCAGGCAATGGAATACGGGTGGCCGGATCGCCGATAAGGGTGAATTTGCGGGAGTTATTCACAAAAAAACTACTGTTCAGGTCGCTGTTCTTGGCCCGCCGCATGGCCTGCCCGAGGGTGAGGGCGTGACCATCCGTGATATCGAAAATGTTGTTCATGGTGCTGTCGGTCAGCTCGGCATTGGCACTGGCGTATACCGGCCGGGTAGTGGTCATCAGGGCAATGGCACCGCCACGGGGATTGAGGAAAGCTTCCTCCCCGGCACTTACAAAAGCGGGATCGTCGTAGCCGGTAAAAGAACAGGTAGCGGTAATGAGCAAAATAAGGTTGTCATAGTTACGCCAGGAACGGATATCCGGAATATCGAGTACCCTTTCCTGTGCCCAGCCTTTCGGTCCGCCGTGCCCCAGGTAAGTCATGGCCAGTGTGCCTTTGAAGATCGAATTGTTCAGCGCCTCATTGGCAGCGGGAAAACGGTCACCACCAGAAGAAGAAACCTGGGGGTAGGCATCAAGGAAGATCTTATCGACATTGAAGTCCGGATATTTTTTTTGTACATTATCCGCAATTCGGTTGGCGTCGATGGTGTGGCGATTGCCGTCTTCGTCGTCTCCCACAAAGACGAGCCGGTTGCGCCAGTCGCCGAAGGCTTTTGCGGAGGTGTCGTAATGAATGATCTTCTGCACGGCAGCTTCGGCCTCTTCTTCTGAATCCACCGGCATACGGCCCACCGCCACATTGAGCCTCCCGGCCAGCGGATTACTCGTAGTATTGGTCAGGATGCCGTAATAGTCATCAGCCGGGAATGCCTGAATGGAGTTGTAGGAATCCTGTTGATAGGTAGGAACGAAATTGGTGCCCACCAGTTCTTCTTCAATACCCCGTGCATCGAAGGAGCCGTCTCCGAAGAGGAGGAGATAATCAAAAGTTTCCGAGCGGTCGTACAGCATCCGGCACATATTCCGGATGGCGGTGGGATCCTGGCGGCCGGAGGAAAATTCGTTGTAGATCTGTTCGGTTGTGGCGGTAACGACATTCAGGCCGCTGAAATCCCGGCGGTGGTCGGCCAGTTGTCTTACTGCCGATTCAAATTCAGCCGGATACACGATGAGCATGTCTACACCTTCACCCAATGCGTGCAGGTTCTGATTCTCTACCTGTCCGACAGCTTCGCCGTTGTAGAGTCCTGCTTCCGGCCGGAAAGCGATGAATTCATGCAGGGTGGCGCCATCCACGCCAAATACTGCGCGGTTACTACTGTTACTGTATTCCTGAAGGACGGGATGCAACGGATCACTGATATCCCAAACGGTTAGATTGGCACCGGAAGGATTATTCAGGCGAAAAGTCGTGCCCGTTTGATCCAGGCTGTTAATGTCCCGGAAGTCCATTTGATCGCCGTCCATAATGAGCTGTCGGCGGGCATTTACCTCAATGTAATCCAGCCAGCCTTCACTGGTAGCACCTCCCGGATGGGGATAATCGATTCGGCAGCTGATGTCATCCGAGTCAACTTCGTACTCTCTTTCCAATAGGGCATTATTGGCGTAATTGACCACATAATCATCGGCCGTACCCACCCGGGTACCGCTGGCGACACTACTGTTGTACTCTTGCCCGTTGATGGTCAGGCTGAATTTGGCCGACTGGGCGGCTCGCAGTGCCATGACGGCCTCTACTTTTATAGGTTCACTGGTGACCAGATTAGGGAAGGAAAACAGCTTGTTGTAGGTTTTACTGCGCGCTTCACGGAAATAATCGCCAAACCAGCGTTGTCCGGCACCCGTTCGGGTAACTCTCCACTGGAAAAGCAGGTTGACGCGTTCTTCTTCAAAGCGGTCGAAATCATCGAAGGTATCGGTAGAGTAGGGGGTATTGCTCACACTGGCCCGGGAACTGACCCGCAGGCCGTTCGATCCGCCTACTTTGATGTAGTAATAGTTCTGGAAAGTGTAGATGTTTTGCTCGCGATTGTAGGTTCGTTTGGTTTCGTTAAAACGCCAGTGGTTGGGGGCTTCTCCGTAAAACAGCAGATAGTCGCCATTGTCAAAGCGCCCGTCCGTTTCCCCCTGTACGAAGATCGACAGCTCTTCCAGATCATCTACCCGCTCGTCGTCAACGTTAACCGGTACCATACCGCCACCCTGACCGAGTACCTTGAGCGTCCTGGGGTCGATATTATCGATATCCACACCGAGCTGGTCTTTTAGAAAACCATAGGTGAGTTTATGTATTCCGGTTTCGGTGACGGCAATTTTATAAATGGAGCCGCCGGCCAGGGCGGATTCGGTCTTGAATTCCGGTCCCCTCACTGCGCCGGTATTGCCGGGGCGCCAGGTGACCGTGAGTTCGAAATCTTCCAGTTTGCGGTAGCGCATGCCGTTCTTGATAATGGGTACGAACTCCACAATGCCGTAATAACCGTTGCGGTCGCGATCTATACGGGTATGAAATTCCAGCACCTCACCGATCAACGCATCACCGGGGCCGGCATCGCGTTCCAGATCAGAATAATTCCCGCTGACCAATTGCACGTCAAGCAGCCCGTCGGACGGAAGTTGAAGCGTGCGGACGAAGAGCGGAACGTCCGGATATTGCTCGCCAACTACGCCACCTTTGAATTTGCGAACCTGCCATTCCTGAGAGCCCTGGCGGATGCTTTGATCAGATGTTTCCCACTGGAGTTGTTCGGCCAGGCGAAACGTGGTTTGGGCTGGAAGAATAACGGGCAGACAGCAAAGAGACAGGGCGATAAAGCGTAGAAAAGGTTTTTTCATATCCGCTTAATGATTTCACGACAGTTGTAATTCTTGCAGGTGCCGGATAAACGGAGGCCGGTACCCCGGGGCCTCATACCGGATTCCGGGCATTGCCTACCGGACCTGAAATGATTGCTGTGACGGCACTAACTTTATCAATTACAACCAGAATTATTTAATTTTTTTTCGGCAATTTGAACCTCCATGAAAACGTTAGGATAAAACTCCTATTGCTTCTTAAAAAACCCGTCTTAGCAAAAAGTCTTGCATTTAACAGTTTTGAATGGGGAGGAATAAGCATAAAATAATACTTTTGGATTCCACAAAAGTACGCTTTACCGTACTACCATGAACATTTAATTACCGACATCTGCCAATATGAAGCTTTGTGTAAGGTTTTTGATGCCGCTTTTTGTTCTGTTCCTGATCCAGCCCGGCCTGCGGGCCCAGGACCCTGTATTTAGTCAGTTTTTTGCGGCGCCACTTCAGTTGAACCCGGCTTTTACCGGTACCAACTTCGCTCCCCGCATCACCTTCAACTATCGCAATCAGTACGCAGCATGGCTGGGTGGTTCGGCTTATTCTACCTACGCAGTAGCTTATGAGCAACCGATAGAGGCCATGAATAGTGGTATTGGACTGATGTTACTGGGCGACAGTGCCGGCCAGGGCATTTACAAGACCAATAATGCCAGTGCGTTCTATAGTTATAAGATCCGGATGAATGACGATTTTGCAGTTAAATTCGGCATCCAGGCCGGATTGATCCAGAGCCGGGTCAATTGGGAACGCCTGATCTTCGGCGACCAGATCGATCCCATCAACGGGCCGGTAGGACCGGATGGTTCGGTGGCTCCTACCAATGAAGACCGCCCGGAAACACTTAACAGAACGAGCTTTGATATTTCGGCCGGCATGTTGGTGTATAGCGGCCCGGTTTACGGTGGGGTATCGATTAAACACCTCAGTACGCCCGACGAAAGCCTGCTGCGCGTGAATGAAAATCTGAGTGCAGGTCTGCCCATTCGTACTACCATTCACGCAGGGGCAGAATTTCCTTTACCGGGAGGCAATAATCTTTCCGCGCCCTCGTTTATATCCCCAAACCTGATGTTCATCAAACAGGGTGAATTTGGCCAGATCAATGGCGGAACCTACGCCGGATTTGGAAAAATTTTCGCAGGATTGTGGTATCGCCACACTTTTTCTAATCCGGATGCCGTTATTGTAATGTTTGGCTACCGGGAAGGTGTCCTGCGCATCGGATATTCCTATGATCAAACGATATCGCGCCTGGCATCTGCGCCGGGTGGTACGGGTGGAACCCACGAGATCTCCGTTACGATCAATTTTGAAGACAGTTATGAGCTCAAGCGGAAAAGGAGATCGGCCCGTTACAACGATTGTTTTAATATGTTTCGGTAAAACAGTGTGTACAATTTGACTATATTTGCTGGTCATTCTCAAAAACAAATTGAAGATACGTAATGAAAAATCTGTTGAAGTTCAGTGCTATCCTGCTGGTCTCTGCCTCCCTGTTGGCATCCTGCTCGAGAAAAGAGCGTTCCGATGTGACGGGGTGGAAATTGAATGATACCAAATGGGGTGGATTTGAAAAATTAGACTACGAAGGCCAGATCACCGGTCCTAACCTGGTGCTGATCGAAGGGGGTACCTTCAATATGGGCCTTACCAGCGAAGACGTTACTTATGAGTGGAACAACACTCCCCGCCGGGTAACGGTCTCTTCCTTCTACATGGATGAAACGGAAGTATCCAACCACAACTACCGGGAATACCTGTACTGGCTGGATCGCGTATTCGGTGAAACTTATCCGGAAGTATATCTGGATGCTCTTCCCGATACCCT
>JAGQXH010000197.1 GCA_020436695.1 Lewinella sp.
TCTTTTTGCAGGCACCAGTAGTTCGGGCGGCACCTTCAGCATTATTGGTCAGGCAGAACGACCGGAGGGAGCTACTTATGTAGCGCTCTACGGTGAACGCCACAGTGCCGAACTCATCGTGGTGCATGTAGATATCATTGAAACAAAAGCCGCCGAGACCGGTCAGGTCAGTGTCAATGCAGATTATCTAAAAAAGGAGATCGAAGAAAAAGGCAGTGTTGTCATTTACGGTATCACTTTTGATTTTGACAGTAGTGTCATCAAACCCGCCTCCAAACCTACTATTGCAGAGATCGCTCAATACCTAAAAACAAACCCCGACATATCACTATATGTGGTAGGCCATACCGATATGAAAGGAAGCCTGGATTACAATCTGCACCTGTCTAAAGCACGCGCAAAAGCCGTGGTCGATGCCTTGGTAAATGAATACGATATTGCCGACAACCGGCTGCTATCTGATGGCGTGGCCTTCCTGGCCCCTAAAGCTACCAACGATACGGAGGATGGCCGGGCATTGAACCGACGCACTGAATTGGTGAAACGACCATTACCTTGATAGTCGTCTCGGCCTGCAACTCATATTTCCAGCCAGTCCCGCATCTGCGCAGCTTGTTCCTGGCTCACCGTTACTTCATCTTCGGTGCCAGGTTCCAGCTTGAGCAATAATTTTCCCTTGTAATGGGGCTTGATCTGCTGCACAGCGGTAATATTGACGATATATTGCCGGTTCACGCGCCGAAACTGCCGGGGATCGAGCAACACTTCCAGGTTAGCCAGGGTTTTATTGACCACCAGGCTTTCCCCTTCAAAGGTACGCAGCAGGGTGATTTTATGCCGGGTAGTAAACCAGGCTACTTCCTCTACTTTTACGGGTATGAGTGCATTCGCTTTGGAACCGGCAATACGGCGCAGATAAGTGCTTTTCTCTGACATTTGAGCTACCAGATCGGAAATATCCGTTGCAAAATGAGATTTGAGCTGATGAAACTTCAACATGGCCCGGCTGAGTTCTTTTCGCTTCAGCGGCTTCAGTAAATAATCAATGCCGTTGGTTTGGAAAGCTTCCAGCAGGTAGGCATCATAGGCAGTGGTAAAGACCACCGGAAGATCGACGGACAGGCGACGAAAGATCTCAAAGGAGAGTCCGTCGGATAGTTGTACATCAAAAAAAGCCAGATCCAGATCTTTGTTTTGTTGCAGTAGTTCTACTGCTTCTTCAATGCTGCCGGCTTCAGCAACGATCTCCAAAGGCAAATGCAATTCACTTAAAAGATTTTTAAGCCGTTCCCGGGCCGGTAATTCATCTTCTACGATCAAGACTTTCATCGGTCAGGTTGGTTTTATAGTCGTTCTAAATTTACTAAGGGAAGTTTCACCAGAAATTCATGCACGTTTTCCCGGACCTCAATAGATTGTTGCAGTAATAGCTGAAAACGATCGTTCAGATTTTTCAGCCCAATCCCGTTGGAGGCTACTTCAATTCCCTGTTTCTTTCTTTTATTGTTGATAAATAAAAGATGGTCATGATGACACGTTACCCTGATCTTTAATGGGGTGTTTTCGTCAAATCCATTGTGTTTCACTGCGTTTTCCAGCAATAACTGAAGTGATATGGGAGGCAGGAATTGCAGGCTCTGCTCTTGATTCTCGACCCATAGCTGAATAGAATTGCCGAAACGTAGCCGTAGCAGATCAAAATAGTTGTTCAGGAACTGGATCTCCTCCACCAGTTGCACCAGATCTTTTTCTTTGCTCTGGAGAATATATCGATAAACATCAGCCAGTTTTTCGATGAATTCCTGTGCCAGCGGCTGATCTGTATTGACCAAGTGGGAAAGCGTATTCAGGGAATTAAACATGAAATGTGGGTCCACTTGATTCTTGAGTGCTTCCAGTTCAGCCAGTGCACGTGATTGCTCCAGTTTGGCCAGACGCAACAGATCCGACTCCCGGTCTTTGATCAAAAAGGCCGTCTCATAGACATGTGTAATGAAGATCACCGCAATGACATTGAACAGTGTGGTGTCTTTTAAAGCTTCCCAGTCGAGCGGCAGACCAGCCACCCGGTACCACAGCCAACACCACAAAAAAGTCACCGGGGCGGTATAAAAAATATTGGCGAACAGTACCGTAATGATCTTTGAGATGGGCCGTTGGAACCAGTCGAAATAACGCCTTTGCCGAAGGTAAAGCCAACGATTACCCCACCAGATGGCATACGCTAAAGTGACAAAGCATAAATACCCGAACCAATATTTCAGATCTCGTACCCCCAGCGGCCCCAAAAGTCCGGTCAAATTTGGGATGATCACTCCAAACCAAGGCACCAGCCACAACATCAGCGGGATGTCCCTGATGTCATCAATCTGCGTATTATCATCTTGTTGCCCCTCCATGATCCATTGCTTTGGCTTTTTGAAGACGTAAAATAAATACCAAAATGCTTACAAGGCGGTCAGATCCGTTTTCAGTTTTCAAAAATCCGGTTTGAGGTTGCTTTCTTTGCGACTAAAACAAATAATTTCCAATTTAGCACCACATAAAACAAAAACACATACACATGGATGCTTCTACACTCAATCTACCCGCAATTTTAGTTGCCGCTGTCCTGGCCTTTGTTATCGGTGGGATGTGGTATTCACCACTACTCTTCGGCAAAGCCTGGATGCAGGAAAATGGGTTTTCCGAATCGGATCTGCAACAAGGCAGTACCGCGCGTATATTTGGTTTTGCTTTCCTATGGTCCCTGGTGATGGCTTTCAATTTAGGGATGTTCCTGAACGATCCCGGCACGACCGCCTCCTGGGGAGCCATTGCGGGATTCCTCGCCGGTTTCGGCTGGATCGCCATGGGCATTTTCATTATCGGGTTGTTTGAAAGGCGATCTATCCGCTATATGCTGATCCATGCGGCTTATATGGTAGTGGCGCTGACCTTGATGGGACTGGTGATCGGCCTGTGGCGGTGAGTTGTTGAAAAGAAAGCGTCGAATGGTTTGAAATATAGTAGTAAGTTCTCAGTCACCTATCGTGAACCAATGATGAGTTGGATTTCTTAAATGGTACGAATGGATGGTTGGTATGGCTGATATGGTTATTACGGCTGGAGTGTCTAACCATAATAACCATACCAGCCTGTACACTGAGCGTGTAGATTATTTGAAGATACTTCCTGCCCTTTCCAGCTCAAGATCCCCCATCTGCTTTACCTTTTCCAACAATCCGCTCAATTCCAACTCTGTGGTAAACGGATTGGTCAGCGTACAACGCAAATATAATTTGCCCTTCAGGCGGGTCTGAACGATATAGTATTCCCCATCTTCTAACAAAGTCTGCCGGATGCGTTCATTCAGGTTACTGAGTCGGTCATCATCCAGCCCGGGTGGTTCGTAGCGAAAACATACAATATTGCAGGCCGGAATTACAGGCAATTCCATATGTTCTGTATCATTCACCAGTTGGGCAAGCTTTTGTCCCAGATCGCACACATGAGTCACGTATTCATCGAAAAGGGAAAGACCGTATGTGCGGATAATACTGTAGGCTTTAAAACCGATCATCAGTTTGGTACATTCGAAAGTACGTTTTGCCAGGTTGTACCACTCCGGTTCTTTCCGGTTGAAGAGGTACTCTGCCTGCTGACTGAACGTCTGGTAGCTGTCGCCTCCCCGTCGGAAAATCAGTGCCGTTGTAACCGAAGGAGTCAGCAACATCTTGTGGAAATCCATAGCCACACTGTCGGCTTTTTCCAAACCACGCACCGTGGCTGCATATTTGTGAGAGAAAGCCAACGCCGCGCCGTGCGCTCCATCTACATGGAACCACAGATTATGCCGGCGGCAGAAATCGGCAATGGCTCCCAAATCATCGAAACTACCGGTTGCCGTAGTGCAGGCGCTGCCCACAACGGCGATTACTTCTTTTCCCTCCTCCAAAGCTTTTTGATAACACTGATCCAGCTGGTCCGTCCGCATCCGGAATTGTGCATCTACCGGTACTTTGATGATCCCGGCATCTCCCCAGCCCATGATCCGGGCCGCCCGGTCCACACAATAATGGGCTTCTTCGGATACCATCAGCGCCAGTTGCCCCCGATAGCCTTCCTGCCAGATATTATCTTTAGCCTTGAGTTTGCGTGCAGCCAGTAAGGCGGTCAGATTGGCCAGCGTACCACCGGAAGTAATGAACCCGCCGGCTTCTTCCGAAAACCCCAGTTGGCGGGCAACGGCTTCCACGACGATCTGTTCGGTAGTGGTACCGGAAACACCCATTTCATATACTCCCATCCCATTATTCAAAAAATCTCCCAACAGACCAGCCAGGGTGGCGACCGGAACGGGCGGACTGATCTGATGCCCCATGTACTTGGAATGCATCAGCTTTACACTGTGATCCAAAGCTTTGGCAAACATGCTTTGCATTTCGCCGGGTTCGGCACCGGTCAGGTCATTCTTCCAGTATTGCATCGCTTTCTCCGGGTCAGAATAATTGATCGCATTCAGAGAAGTATCAGCCTGTCGGACCGCTTCCAGATAATCCGCCAGTTGATCGATCAGTAGATGGCCCTGCTCCCGGAAGTTGTCGGAGGAATAGGCCGCTTGCAACATATTGGTCATACAATATTGCAGGTTGTCAGTTTCAAAATAACAAAGCAGGAGACAAGAACTAAAAAATTAGTGATAATCCAGCAGCTTCCGATAGGTATTATAAATACCGGGCTGTGAAAAGCCGAGGCGGTACATGTTGAAGGCGATCAAGTTGGCGATCTGCACGCGCAAATAGCTGTTGTTGTCGTATTTACGCGCCGAGACAAGCACATCTTTGGGGATGATCCGGAAAGGATACAATTTCCTGGCCCGTGCGATCAGATCGTATTCCTCCATAATGATATGATCCGGGCAAAAACCGTTAAGCTCTTCAAAAAGCTCACGGGTTATAAACAGAGTCTGATCTCCACCCCGGCACCAAAGCTGATCCAGGCGGGTGAACCACGAATTAACTTTAAGCAACCAGCGATCCGAATCAAAACGAAAGCGAAAGCATCCGATCGGATAATCCGCTTGTACTGCCTGTCTGATATCTTTAACATAAGTAGCAGGAGGCAAAGTATCGGCATGTACAAAGTACAGGATATCGCCGCTGGCATGTCTTGCGCCAAAGTTCATTTGCAGCGAACGGCCTTTCCGGGGTGACAAGTAAGTAATGGCTCCGGCTCGTCGCGCCAGTTCCTCCGTATGATCCGAGCTGCCGCCGTCAACTACAATAATCTCCGCCAGGTCTTCTTTGCCATGCTTCCGTAAATGTTCAACTAAGCGGGCAATATTACCTGCCTCATTCAGGGTTGGTATGATTATCGAGATCTTCATAATTCCTTTGTTGCACTGAATGGTATACGGCGAACGGAAGACGAACGGTTTTTCTTGCTGATCAATTCTCTATTAATCTAGCAGTTCACTCCATTTTCCGTACCCTCAAAACGCTTCCCCGATCGTCAAATAGTAAGCATTTGAACGCTGCCCCCAGGCCAGATCGAGACGTATATGGATCTGCTCTTTTTTCAAAGCCAGATATCGAAGTCCGGCACCAAATGCAGGTCGCAGATGTTCGGTGTTAAAAGCAAACGGCTGGTCAGAAACCATACCGGCACCTCCGAAAATAGCGCCTTTAAAGCGCTTCCAGACAGGAAAACGCAGTTCTGTTTGCAGAATGATCAGGCTTTTGTCCCGATAGCGACCTTCGTAATAACCACGCAGCTTTTTAGTCCCTCCTAAAAGGGCCATTTGATTGAAAGGCGTATCGCCCAGATTCGTTTCCAGATAAGCATTAACGGCTAATACCATCCGGGGGGAAAGTGGAAAATAACGCGACCCATTGAACAGGAATTTGGTAAACAGATAATCACTCCCCAGCCAGGAAGTATTAAACAAAAGAGAGGCTTCCAGCAATTGTCCCTTCTTGGGATAAAAGATCACATCCCTGGAATCAAGCTGCAATACCGGCCCAATGCCTGCACTAAAACTACCATCAGCTCCGGCAACAGTCTTCCGGTCCAGCAGGCCATTGTCCACCACTTCCCGTAGTTCGTAATGTTCCAGCCAGTATCGTAGGCCGAGGTACATATGCCGACCATAACGTTTCATAAAATTCAACCGTATTCTCGGGAAATCTGCCCGGTAGATCTCACCTTCGTAATCCTTGTAATCATTCCCGGCGCCGTAATAGTAATACAGATATTTGTAGTAGCCGATCTCCCCGTTAATCCGATACGCATTGCCGGAGGTAAAGACATCGAAAGGCAAATAAAATAGCAATTGCTGATTGAGGGTATAGACCAGGGCCAGTTGGAACTGTGATACATTCGTGCCGGGCTGCGGCCTGCGTTTATCCAAATGAAAGGAATAGATGCCGGCGAGGCCAAATGCCCAGTCGGTTTCGGGAGTAGAATAGACTACTGGCAATCCGAAGATCCGTCCCTTGCGATCTGTATCTATAGTATCCGGCTTTTCCTGAGCCTGGATCGCTTCGGAACAAAAAGTTGTCAGAATAAGAGTGATCCAAAAGCATTGGTGCATGATTAGGGCAATTGTTGTTGGGTGTTGGGATATTGGGAGGTTTTGATATTGGGATTTATGGATGGTTCAAACATCCAAAATTCGCTAAATCCAAATGTCCCATATTTATTCTTACCGGGTAAACAGATATTCGATCTCCAGCCCCTCAATGGTTTCCCATTTTTCTCTTTCTTCCAAAAATACTCCGGCGATCTGAGCGCGAATGCGCTCTATGGTGGGTTCTGCTTCACTCTGGCGAATAGCGATCCGGATGTGGCCTTTATCGGTAAATTCCTGTTGAATGATCTCGGCTCCATATTGTTTTACGGCGTTCATCACATCACTCATCAACTCATAGCCGAAGGTGAAGGCATACACCCTTTCCAGCTGCCGCTCCTCGATCTCAGCTTGCTCCAAAGCAGCAGCCGTACTCACTTTGTAGGCATGGATCAATCCGGAAGTCCCCAGTTTAGTGCCCCCAAAATAACGCACCACGATCACCAGCACATTTGTGAGTTCAAAACTGTCGATCTGCCCTAATATAGGTCGCCCGGCAGTACCACTGGGCTCACCGTCATCATTGGCCCGGAACTGGTTACCGTCCAACCCCAGTCGCCACGCGTAACAATGGTGACGGGCCTTGGGGTGCATCTTTTTGATCTCTTCCAGGTGCCCGTCGATGGTTGTTTCATCATACACCGAAAAAGCGTAAGACAGAAATTTACTGCCCCGATCACGAAATTCTCCCGTGCTGGGTGATGATATGGTATGATAGGTGTCTTTCACATGTAGGGTAAGCTGGTATGGTTGTTATTTGCGAAGACAGACCATTCGACTCGACCTACCCATTGGATCAAAGGTTTTCAGACAAACCAGCGAGTCAGCCTCTACGGGCTCTGAATAAACGGGATCGTCCTTACCTGGTTCCCGGCCATCAGTCGTGTAACGAATGATCAGTCCCGGATAGGCGGAATTGGCCGCAATTTTGCCTGCGACTAATTTTGCCCCCGGAGGCGGCAGCCTGTAGTTATAACCATCACTCAGATAATTGAGCCGGTCCAGTTCCCGCTGCCCCAACTCATTGGCGAACACTTCCCATTCGGTATCTGAATCAGGCCGTGTTAGCGGAGCGCCCCAGGCACGTTCGGCCAGGCCCAGCATCTTGGGGAAATAGTAATATTCCAGCATCCTGGGGCCTTTGATAGTTTCACTCCACAACTCTCCCTGTATGCCTAAGATGTTCGATTGGGCATTTGGACGCAGGCGCTCCATTTGCGCATAATCCTTTTCCGGATCAAAGCGGTTCCCCATCGGATCTTCCTCCGTGGAATGGAGCACATCAAAAGGACGAAGATCAAATGCTTTACGGGTATCGATAAATCCTCCCCAGTACAGACCCGGTTCGAGTGGATCTTTACTGTAAGCCAGATCGAAATACAGGTTGGTTACATTACAAAGCACGACCGGGTAGCCGGCATTGGCCAGCCGGTTGCCGAGATCCTGATTGCCCCAGAGGTTATTCCAAACATAAGGGATCACGTCTTTCCCAATGAAAGCAGGATTCGGTATCCAGCCATTATCCGTTTTCAGCATGGCGACTTCTTCCCAACCAGCTGCTTTCAGTCCACGCTCTTCCAGAATGCTTTGGATGCGGCCAAAGAAATAAGTTGGAAGATCTGCTACACTATTCAAGTCACTGTTCTCCCGGATCAGATCTCCACATTCCGGCGAGGCGGTCCAGACACCGGCCGGCACTTCGTCTCCACCAGTATGTATCGTGGTAAGCGGTGCTCCCGCTTCCGTAAACATCGCCCGGACTTCATCCACCACCTTTTCGTAAAAACGATAGGTACCTTCGCAACAGACACACACCACATTATCCGGATAATTCTGCACCGAACGGTATTCGGACTGATCGCCCGGATCAGCCAGTCTGAATTCAGCAGCTACCTCCTGATCATTATCCACCGCCATTTTGCGATAACGGGCTTCCATCGCCTTGATGGCCGCACGCGCATGGCCGGGGACATTCAGCTCGGGAATCACTTCAATGTGTCGCCGGGTAGCATATTGTAATAACTCAATAAATTCCGCCCTGGTCAGATAGCCGCTTCCATGGCCCTGGCTTCCATCCGCTCCTGAGCCATAAGCCGGAGCCAACCGGTCCGATTCATCGGGTGTGTAGCCGCGCTGCGCTCCCACTTCCGTCAATTCCGGCAGCCCGGGAATTTCCAGTCGCCAGCCTTCATCATCGGTCAGGTGAAGATGGAGTTTGTTCATCTTATAAAAAGCCATTCCGTCAACCAGTTTTTTAATGGCTTTCAGATCGTTGTAGTTACGGGCGATGTCCAGGTGCATACCCCGATAGCCGAAACGGGGGGCATCCTGAATATTGTAGCGGGGGATCGAAAGTGAAGCTGACTTTGAACCCCATTGATCGGGAGTAATCAGGGCCAACAAACTTTGTATACCGTAAAATACCCCAGTAGTCGTTTTACCGCTTATCGTCACGACCTTTTCCCCAATGTTGAGGTGATAGGCTTCCACACTTGTTTCCGGTAGCCCCGGATTAACTTCCATAACGATGCCATTCCCTCCGGCCGGAGGAGCCTGAGCCTCCTTCATGAGTTGGGGTGGCTGCGACAGCATACCGGACAGGCTCTCCTGGAGAAAACCAGCCTCATTTTCTAAAGAGGCGGGAAAATAGATAGCGGTATTCTGGTCAATCGAATAGTCGCCACCCAGGGAGGTATATTTCCGGGGAGTAGGAACTACCGGAGGCAGTGCTCTCCTATCTAATTTTTTCAGTTTTGCGTTCTGCTCGTACAGGTAAGCAGGGTCCGGGTATGGTGTTTTGTCATTTTTATGCCGGGAGTATTGTTCCGGTTCTTCAAAAGGCCAGATCGTGTATTTTGCAACACGGATTGTCTTGCCTTCTCCCTGTTTTTCCTTTTTCACAAAGAAGAGCCCCAAAGGTGCATCCGTTTCCTTAATCAGCCAGGCTTCTCCTTCGTAGGTGATGGTTAGGCTATCGCCGGGAGACAGGCGGAAAGAACTGTCGGGTTGCAACTGATAAAGGTCACCGTTGATCCGCTGGATATCAGCCGGTCCACGTACACTTCCCTGCAGTATGGCCCGTGGTGTCTGACTGAAGTAAAGCGTCCAGTCATCACCTTCCAGCGTAGCGTTGCTTTTATTGGTCAAGGTAAAGACGGCCTGAAAGCGAGGCTCATCCGCTACCTGATTGCTAACCAGTTTCCAACTTACCGCTACATCTTCCAATGCTGATCCCTGCGTCTCATCAGGTGTACATTTCCAATACATAAGGCAAACCAGAACTATTAATGACCAGAATAGTTTCTTCATGTTGAAATACAATAATTCAATAAATTAACCGCAATATCTCTATGGAACGAACAGGAGAACTCACGGATAGGTTGTGAAAAAATCCGGGCTCAAATTAAGCAAGTTCGGTAATTTCTACTAAGTTCGGAGCGCATTTGTCACAGTTATACGCTCTGTGTATTGCCGATACAGTGCATTTTCTTCAGGGCGTATCTACCGGTAAGACTACTTCCGTTGGTTTCAACCGACGAATATTTGGCATCTGGAGGCATCAATCATCATTTATCGATCATCAATCATAAAAAATGAGTAACGTACGCATTGAAGAGAGTTGGAAAACCGCTTTAGCCGATGAATTTGGACAATCTTATTTTTCTGATCTGGTCAATTTTCTGAAAAACGAAAAAGCGGCCGGCAAAACTATATATCCGCCCGGTTCGCTGATCTTTAATGCTTTTGACACCACACCTTTTGAGCAGGTGAAAGTTGTTATTTTGGGGCAGGATCCCTACCACAATCCACGCGAAGCAATGGGGCTGAGTTTTTCGGTACCTAAAGGCATTCGTACCCCACCTTCACTGAAGAATATCTACAAGGAATTAAATGATGATCTGGGTATTCCCATTCCCGTTCACGGCGACCTCACCGCCTGGGCCCAACAGGGCGTTTTTCTGCTCAATGCCATGCTCACGGTAGAGCATAAAAAGGCCAGTTCGCATTCCAAAACCGGATGGCAAAACTTCACGGATGCGGTGATCAAAACACTATCCGACGAGCGGGAACATCTCGTGTTTATGCTGTGGGGGCGCTTTGCCCGCAATAAAGCCGAACTTATTGACGGTGGCAAACACCTGATCCTGGAAGCGGCCCATCCCTCGCCGCTGGCAGGCGGGGCATTTTTCGGCTCACGCCCCTTTTCCAAAGCCAATGCGTATCTGAAACAACACGGTAAGGAACCGATTAACTGGGCGCTCTGATTGAAGAATGGGGAATGAGAGCCTCATTCAAAATCGCCACTCATCCAGAAACTTTACGAATAACTGCGCCAGGTTAAGCGCATCATCATAGGCCCGATGATGCTCACCTCCAAATTCGAAGCCTTCTGCCGTAACGGCGTACTTCAACCCCCGCGTGCGGTGAAGTCGTCGGATCTCGTGGTATTGCTTTTTAAGATTGATGTGCGGCTCGGTCCAGTCCGATTCCAGATCGTGTAGTTTGGCGTCCTGGATGAGCATTTTCTGATCAAAGCGCCCCCAGGAGCACAACAGGTAGTCTTCATCATCGTAGAAGCCGATCCAATCCTGAAAATCGTCGATCACCGCCGGAAAAGTATCCGCCCGGTTAATGTCTACCTGATCGATATGGGTAAGCTGCCGGCAAAAAAGAGAAAGATTGGGACTTAATACCGGCCGAACGAAGCTCTTGAAATGTCCCTCCACTTCACCGTAAGGATTCAGCTTTACCGCCCCGATCTCAATAATCTCCTGTACTTTATTGGGAGGACGCCCTTCCCAGCAGGTCGCCTCCAGGTCATACACGATGAAGTTCATGGTCTGGTTCTATGTATTCTTCAGTAATTCTTTTAATTCCAGGATCTGTTCCTGCAATTGGTCTATCTTGTCTTCCAACACCTTATTGTTATCCATGGTCATCTCATCCACAAATACGGCGTTGGCCAGTGACATACCAAAGATGCCACCCAATAATACCACTAAAACGAAATAAAAGCGCATCATACCCAATAAAAAGGGGGAAATTTCATTCCCGGAATTTTCGGCAATTACCTTGGGGATCTCGTTCCAGCCTTCCACGGTAAACATTTGAAAAATGGAATAAGCAGAGACCAGCGGATCACCAAAAAACTCGGGGGCTACACCGGCAAAAAAATGGCAGGA
>JAGQXH010000198.1 GCA_020436695.1 Lewinella sp.
TGAGGTCGTGCACTATTTCACCACTACCACAGCCGGAGATGTGGAGATCAATCTCACCGGACTTTCCGCTAACCTGGAGTTGTTCCTGCTGGGAGCCTGTGACCGGGGCGAATGTATGCGTTACAGCCAGCGGTCGGGAACCCAGAGTGAGCAGATCTCGGCTTTTCTGGATGCCGGCACTTATTATGTAGTGGTCGATGGTTATAATGGAGCCACCAGTGATTATACACTCCGGGTAGACTGCGCCAACACCTGTAATCTCGATTTCGCCAGTGTTTCTTCAACCCCCAGCACCTGTGGTACGAATAACGGCTCGATTACGGTAGTATCTTCCGGCGGCATACCCGGCTTTGTAGTGTCTTACTCCGGTCCGGTATCCGGCAGTTTTTCAACGGCGGGCAACACGTTTGTATTGGATAAGCTTCCTCCGGGAGTATATTATATCAAACAGACCGATTCCAGAGGCTGTGCCGCGGAAGAATCCGTGACGGTGCAATCAACGGCCAATATAGATATGCAGGTTCAGGCCTTTGATGCGGGTTGCGATGAGACCGGTTATCTGACGGTGGAAATGGATAATGGGGCAGCACCTTATAAGGTTTATCTGTCCGGTCCGAAAAATGCCACCCTCACTTCTCCGGTGGCAGCATTCAAACTGACCAACCTCATACCGGGAGAATACACGGTGCTTGTGGTAGATGCCAACGGTTGCTCCGTTACCCGGAAAGCGACGATCGGGATTGCAGAGAGTAATTTCTATTTTGAGCTGACACCGTATCCCGCCGGTTGCGGTGATCTGGGATACGTAAGGGTGGTGACACACAATGGTGACGGGCCTTATGCCATTAAACTTAGCGGCCCGGTAGGAGGGAATGCTGCGGCGCAGAGCGATGTCTTTCTGCTTCGGAAACTTCCCGGCGGCACTTATACACTAACGCTGGAGGACGCCAACGGCTGTTCTTATACGGATAACTTCACCATTGGGGATGTTAGTCTGGAAGTGAGTGCTTCGGTTAAAGAGGGCATTTGCGGCCTAAATGGAGAGATCACGGTACAGATCACCAATGGTGCACCGGAATTGACCATCAAGTGGAGCGGACCGGTGGAAGGATCGGTTACGACTTCCAATCCCACCTACGTCATTAAGGATCTGCCCAGTGGCAGTTATCAAATCGATGTGGTGGATGCCAACGGCTGTACCGGTTTTGATGTAGTGAGTCTGAACAATACCGGTTCCAGTCTTATCGCAGAAGTTCTTCCCATAGATGGAGCCTGCGGTGCAAATGGGGCTTTGCGTTTCGAGATCAGTAATGGAGAAGCCCCTTATGAGGTGAGCTGGCAGGGACCGGAATCCGGCAAAGAAGTGAAGCAGCAAACCGGATTTACAATTCCCGGGCTACCGGATGGCCTCTACGAGATCGTTCTGACGGATAAAAACGGCTGTAGTGAAAAATACTCGGTATATGTAAATGTAGAAGAACAGGTAGGATTGGAGCTCACGGGCTATGACGGCAGCTGTGGTGAAGATGGCTCCATTCGGGTAGCAGTTATCGGTGGCCAGCCGAACTTTATCATCTCCTGGGAGGGCCCGGTGAGCGGCACCCAGAGTGCAGGAGAAGCGGAGTTTAACATTCCCGATCTGCCGTCCGGTGATTATCAGGTGAAAGTCACCGATGCAAATGCATGTTCGGATGAAGCAAAAGTAAGTATTACCAATGCCGGAGGATTTTTGGATATCAATGCTTCCGTACAGGCAGCTGCCTGTAATCAAAATGGATCGATCAGTCTGACCGTAACCGGTGGAGAACCGCTGTACGCAGTGAGCTGGGTAGGTCCGGTATCGGGCGAAAGCATTACCAATAGCGATGGAGAGCTCTCCATAGATGATCTGCCTGCAGGTGTATACCAGGTGGCAACGGTGGATATCAATGGTTGTTCAGGTGCTAAAACCATAACGATCGAAACGGAGGGTAGCAATATTAGCATCGAGCTGACTGCAATAGATCCCATTTGTAGTACTCCCGGACGTATTGGGGTCAATATCAAGAATGGCAGCCCGAATTTCGGCATTGCCTGGGAAGGTCCGGTAAGTGGTGTAAGTTCTACCGGTGCTGCCAGTTTCTCCATCATTGATCTGCCTGCCGGCGCGTATAAAGTGACGGTAACCGATCAATTCGGCTGTCGGGCCATTGCCAATGTAACTCTGGTACCCACCGGTGATCTGGATATGACCGTGGAAACCCTTGGTGTAGGCTGTGGTAAGGGAGACGTCAAAGTAACCATTGATAAAGGAACTCCCGGTTTTGAGGTCACCTGGAAGGGACCAGCGAATGGAAGTGCCTCCCTGTTCGGCAATGAATATAAGATCGAAGGGCTACCCGATGGAGATTATTTGATTATCGCTAAAGATGCCAATGGCTGTACCGACGAAACGGAAGTGAAAGTATATTCCGGTACCAGCCCAAAGATCATTGCCACTCCCGAACCGGGGCTTTGCGGCGAAAATGGCGGCATCGGCATTAGTATAAGCGGAGGAAGCCCCGATTTCGCGTTGGTTTGGACCGGACCAAAAGCAGGAGCAGCTACCGTGAGCGGTAATTATCACAAGATCAATGACCTTCCGGACGGATTATATACCATTCTTCTGAAAGATGGGAACGGCTGTGAGGTTGAGACTGCCATTACGCTACTCAACGAGTCGACCGATCTGGATATGACTTTGGCGCTAACGGAAAACAAATGTGGTCAACCTAATGTAATATCCGTCAAGATCGATGGCGGGGAGCCGGGGTATTCGGTGAGTTGGAGCGGTCCGCAGAATGGTACTTCTGTTTCAATCAATCCGACCTTCAATATTATAGATCTTTCGCCCGGCGAATATGCCATTGAAGTAAAAGACGCTCGTGGTTGTTCGGTCAGCGGTACGATTACGCTGTTGGAAACAGATATCGAGCTCTTTAGTCTGAACGCCTTTTCCGGCGCCTGCGGACAGTTGGGGTATCTGCAGCTTGATATCACCAGCAACGCACCGGTTTATTTTATTTCGTGGAAAGGCCCGAAAGATGGAAGTAAGTCTTCGAATGTCTCTGATCCCCGTATCGAAGATCTGCCTTCCGGAACTTATTCCGTAATCGTGATCGATGCCAAGGGATGTGCAGAAACGGAAATAATCACATTGACCAACGATGCCACAGAACTAAATGCCGACATTGCAGCGGCAGATAATGAATGTGGTCAAAAGAACACCATTGCTGCAAACCTTTTGGGTGGCGATCCACCCTACAGCATCACATGGAGCGGCCCGGAGAACGGTTCTGAAAATTTCCTTTCCAATCAGTATGTCATAAAGGATCTGCCGGAGGGTACTTATACCGTCAAGTTGTCTGATGCCAACGGTTGCACTACTTCCCGCACAATCGATATCGATGAGGCTCCCCTGGAACTGTTTCAACTTCAGCTTAGCCAGAGTGAATGTGGTACGCCGGCCAATATGGAGATTACGGTAACCGGCGGCAGTCCGGATTATATCCTGACCTGGGAGGGCGTACAGTCCGGTTCGGCTACATTTTCCGAAAATGCTTATACTGTAGAAGGTCTGCCTGGTGGCAAGTACTCGGTGAGTCTGACAGATGCCAATGGCTGTACAGAAGTAAAAGCAATAGAAGTAAAGGAGACCGAGGCACTGGCGGTAAATATTTCCGGTGTAGATGGTGGCTGTGTGGATAATCCTTATATCCGGATTGAGATCGCCAATGGAAGCCCGGGGTTTGCGATCAATTGGGTGGGGCCAATATCCGGTGAAACTACGACCGACAAGCGGGCATATGAAATTAAGGATCTACAGACGGGCAATTATGCAATCACTGTTGTTGATGCCCAGGGTTGTGATTACATCAGCAGCATTACGGTTAAAGGGATCGACCAGCAGTTAAAGGTCCAGACTAAAACTACCAATGGTGTCTGCGCTGAAAATGGCAGCATTGAGATCTCCATAACCGGTGGTAGCCCGGAATTTGAAATTAAATGGAACGGCCCGGTCAGCGGTAATGTTTTCAGCAGTAAACGTACCCTTGAGTTAACGGATCTGCCGGCCGGTGATTACGTTTTTGACGTAATCGATGCCAACGGATGTGATGCGAGTGATGAAGCTACGCTGATAGAGGGAAAAGTGCTTACTGCAGATTTTAAGGGTGTTGATGGAGATTGCGGAGAATTGGGACGTATCCGGATCAATATTTCCGGCAAAGCGCCTTTTAAGGTCAGTTGGGCTGGACCGCAGAACGGATCGCAGGATGTAAATAATGATTTCTACGTCATTCGCGATCTGTCCGGAGGTAGCTATGAGATCACCATTACGGATAAAAATGAATGTGTACTTACTGAGACAGTTGTCATTCAGACAGCCGGCGACGACCTTAGTGCTACACTTACTCCCGATAGTGGCGATTGCGACAGCCCGGGATCGATACTGGTAAAGATCCAGGGTGGACAGCCTTCCTATACCGTCAGTTGGAAAGGAGCAAATGCAAATGGAAGCAAGGTCATCACCGGTAAAAACCACATCATACCATCGTTACCGGCAGGAATTTATCAGGTTACCGTGCAGGATAATTTCGGTTGTGAATGGACCGGTGAAGCTCAGTTGATCACCTACTCCAATACAGTGGCTTTAACTACAGCCGCTTTTAACCCTTCCTGTGACTCAAAAGGATCGATCACCGTAACCGCCGGTGGTGATTATCCGGATTTTAAACTGACCTGGACCGGACCCGTTTTCGGCACAACTACAGTCGGCGTTGGTAATTACACCATCCCGGATCTGATAGCTGGTACTTATACCATCAAGCTAATGGATAAGAATGGCTGTACCAGGACTAAATTGGTGACCCTTGCTGAGAATAACGGATCACCAAATGCCGTTTTTACTTATAGTACAGATAATTTGACAGCCAGTTTTACCCATGTGGGCTCAACTGGTAACTATCTTTGGGAATTCGGAGACGGGTCTATCAGCAATGAGTCGAACCCCGTCCACGAATACAGCCAGGCCGGTAGCTATGTGGTTTGTCTGACCCTGACGAATGGTTGCGGTACGGCAAAATACTGCACCAACCTGGAACTGGAAATCTCGGAAGAAACCGTCATTCTGGATGTCGGGGAAGAAGTGGCCAGTGCGGGAAGTATTGTCCAAATACCGGTAACTATTGAAAAATGCCCGGTTTTATCATCTATCACCGGAAGTATAGCTTTGGAGGATACGGGTGTGGCCAATATCCTGGGGCTTGTACCGGGGGCAATATCCCCTCAGTATAATGCACAAACGAAGGTGTTCACTTTCAATCCACCTTCGGGTATTGCGCTCCAGGACGATGCGATCCTCTTTTATATCGAATTGGAAGTAACCGGTGCTCCCGGTGAGTCATCAGTCATTCGTCTGATCGACACCCCGGAATCCGTTAAGGTCATCGGGGTAGAAAACGGGCTGGCGGTAGTGAAAAAACACGTGGAGGTAGATGGGCAGATCAGCGTTTCGGAATCTGCAAGCATCAGCGGCCGGGTGATCACCTTTATGGGAGAGGGGATGCCGAATACCGAGGTGACTTTATCGGCGGAAAATATCGAGCGTAAGACCTTTACCGATGATAACGGATATTTCACACTGCCGGATCTTGAATTGGGCAAATCCTATACGGTACGGCCGTCTAAGGATAACAACCCATTCAACGGTTTATCCACCTACGCGCTTTTCATAGGGCAACGGTTCATTCTGGGAATGGAACCGGAACAGATTTCTTCGCCTTTCCAGATCATTGCGGGAGATGCTGACTGCAACGGTTCGTTCTCCACGATCGACCTGTTCATTATTCAGCAACTGATCATCGGCACGACGGATGATTTCTTTTATTGTCCGTCCTGGGTTTTTGTATCCGGCACACAAGACCTGCCCGATGATTTTACGGCCTATAATGTTTTCCCTTACGATAACTATCAGGTGCTGACGCTCGATCAGGATGCCACCTGTGAATTCCTGGGCGTAAAAGTGGGAGATATTCTGGGTGATGCCAATCCGGGTAATTTCCATTCCGGAACGCAGGTGGAAGAGCGTAGTCCCGAATACCTTACACTTCAGTTGCAGCAGCAGGAAGTAAAGGCAGGAGAGGAAGTGGAGTTAACCGTTACCAGCGAGCAGTTCAGGGATATAGTGAGTTATCAGTTCGGGCTCTCGTTTGATGCCGGGCAACTGGAGTTTGTGAATTTTGCTGCCGGTAGCGGTGAAGACTGGGCTACTGTGAAAGCCGGTACCAGTTATGCAGAGCATGGAAAGTTGTATCTAAGCTGGTTCAGCACTAAAGGCTATGGCCTAACCGCTGCTGCGGCCGATGATCTGTTCCACCTTCGCTTTAGGGCATTAGTGGATGTTTATGATCTGTCGGATCTGATCCATATTGAAGAAGCACAGTTGAAAACGGAAGCGTATACCGGCTCGGGAGATCAGTATAAACTACAACTGGAATGGCACGGTAAGCCTACCGGTGATCCGACTCTGTCTCCGCTTGTGTTCCAACTATACCAAAATACACCTAACCCTGTGAAAAAACTGACGGAGATCCGTTTCGATCTACCGGAAGCACAAACGGGCGAGTTGGTTTTGCATGATCACCTCGGACGGATCGTGAGCCGGCATACCGGAAATTTCCAAACGGGTGAAAATCGGATCGCTCTATCGGTTGATCATCTGCAGGGTGGTGTCTACTACTACAGCCTGAAAGCCGGGCCGTATGGAGGCACCCGCTCGATGGTCGTCGTCAATTGATGTTGTTGTACGGTCGCAGCACCTTGTTTTCGTGCTGTAGAACGAACAGAAAGCTAAAATGAAGTGAATTAGGATTCATCTCTATGAAATCAATCAGAAGATTAATATGGGTGATGCTGCCCTTGATGTGGTGTGTTCAGGGGTGGGCCCAGAGTGTTACATTCAGTCTGCCCGATACTATAGTAGCGCCGAATGAAATGATCAGCGTCCCCATCCGGGTAAAAGATTTTAATGAAGTAGTCAGTATTCAGTTCTCCATGAACTGGAACCAGGCCGTTATTGGTTATGAATCTTTCGGGCAGGGAGATCTGAATAACGTAGCTATCGGCAATACACAGGCATCGAATGGGATCATTCGCTTATCCTGGTTTGATCCGGATGGTGTCGGAAAATCGTTGCCCGATGGCAGCGTTCTGGTGTATCTCAATTTCAGAGCTCGCGGTCCCGAAGGTAGCAGTACTCCGATCGCATTTAGAGATACACCGCTGCCGATACAGGTTTTTAAGACCGGTACGGTTCCCGGTGTATTCATTCCGCTAAACCTGAACGCTGAGAGCGGCCAGGTTACCATACAGACCCCTCAGGTCTTTGTGGCTACGGATGTACAGGACGTCAGTTGTTTCGGTGCTGCCGACGGTGCTATCTCGATCTCTATAACGGCCAATGATGTCTATTCCATCAATTGGACCGGCCCGGATTTTTCCAGCTCGGAGCCAAATATTGGGAACCTTTCTCCCGGCGACTACCATTTATCAGTCAAGAGCGCGGGGGGAGATGTCCTTTTCGAAACCACGCTTACTGTAAACGAACCGGATAAACTGGAGATCGAACAGATCCGTACCATTGCGGCCACCTGCGGCAGTGGTCGGGGCAGTGCATCGGTGGATATATCCGGGGGCACTGCGCCCTATTTCTATGATCTTGGTGAAGGGCCTATGGACGCCAGATTGCTGGAAAGCCTCGCTCCCGGGAGCTATTCCCTGGTGTTGACCGATGCAAACGGCTGCTCTGACACTGGTTCGTTCACGATCGATAATACGGGAGCACCTACGGTAGAGTTAGGGAATGATCGGAACATTTGTCCGGGCGAGACTATACAACTGTCGGCCGGGGCGTTCAGCTCTTACCGTTGGTCAACGGGGGCTCAAACCTCAAGCATCATTGTTTTTCAGTCGGGCTTGTACAGTGTAACGGTAACTGATGCCAATGGCTGCGAGGCGTCGGATGAAATTCGGGTGACTTCCGACGGCAGCGTACAACTGGTGATCGAGAATGATTTTCTGGACGTTTGTCCGGGAGACAGCATTGAGTTGATGATTTCCGGGGCCGATACCTATTTATGGCGGGATACTTCCGGAACCCTCAGTGCGCTCGATGTTGCCAATCCTATGGCGGCCCCTGATGTTACTGCCGGCTACCGGGTGATCGGTGAAACCAAATGCGGTGTCGATTCCATCGATCTGGAAGTGTTTGTTCTCGAATCAACTGCCATGGCCGGCCCCGATACCTGTGTGGGACCAGGTACGGAGGCACAGTTGATCGCCTCCGGCGGGGTGAGTTATTTTTGGGAAGAAACGCCTTATCCGGTTAGCGATCCGAATAGTGCTACTCCCACCGTAGTGCCGGACGAATCGGGTATTTATGTGGCGGTGATCACCGACTTTCAGGGATGCATCATTCGGGATACCATGGAGGTCCTGGTGGCTCTTGATCCGAATGGCGTGATCCGGGCAATGAATGTGATCACACCGAACGGCGATAATAAAAATGACGTACTCTATTTTCCCAATATCGATAAGTTTGGCCAGAACAGCCTAAAGGTTTTCAACCGCTGGGGGAATATTGTATATCAAAAAGTGAACTATCAACGGGATGAAGACCGGTTCGACGGTACCTATCAGGGCGAACCCCTTCCCCCGGGCACTTATTATTATCTGCTGTCGTTTCGATCAGGTGAGCTGAAACAAAAGCTGACAATTTTGAGGTAATCGAAATAAGTATTGATCTGGGCGTTATCTCCCCTGGAATTGAACGAAATGGATGAATACCGGAAAAATCAAACGTCTGCATACCCAAACATCCTAACGCAATTTGAACCAAAAGGAAACGATGAGGAACTTATACCTTACACTACTAGTCGGATCATTTCTACCCATGGTACTTTGGGGACAGCAACTTTCCGAGCGGAGTCCTTTTTCGGAAACCAGTTTTATGTGGAATCCGGCGATGACTGCCCCTTATAACTACTGGGAAATGGGGCTCAATTACCGGCAGGAATGGCTGGGTTTTAAAGATGCGCCCCGTACGGCGACCATCCAGATCGAATATCCTTTTGCACCGGAAAATATGAGCCTGGGCGGTTATTTCATCCACGACAGTACCAGCCCTATTACTTTAAATACGGCGGGTTTTACTTATGCTTATCGAATACAGTTGGGGCGTAGACAGGGACTTGAACAGTTGTCCGTGGGCCTGAATGCGACCCTGTCGCACGTATATGTCAATGCCATGGATCTGGTGGTCAATGACCCGGACGATGAGTTGTTGCCTTCCGGCGAGAACAATAAGATGTCACCCAACATCGGATTCGGATTATACTATACCAGCTATAGCCGGGAAGCTTTCCGGCGTAGTTATTTTTTTGCCGGTCTGGCGGTTAATCAAATATTGCCGCTTAGTGTGATCCTGGATGATTTCGGGGGAGGCGGGAACCTGGAGCGGGCCCTGCACGGTAATATGATCATTGGTACCCGCATCGTAAACGGCGAGGTGTTTATCCAACCCTCAGCCTGGGTCAACTTCAGTGTGCCGAGTATCATCGACAGTAACCTCAATGTGAAGCTGGAAGTAGAAGAAGCCTTCTGGGCCGGCCTGAATTACTCTACTACCCAGACCGTCTCCATTCAGGGGGGGGTGATCTTGCATAACGATTTTACCCAGGACGGTACTATGCGCATCGGCACCGCCGCTTCCTACAATGTGGGGCAGTTTGGCAAATTCAGGGGATTGGGTTTTGAGTTTTATCTCGCCTATCGTTTTGAGCTTTAATTAAGATTTCTTTGCCCTCATGGTAGTTGTCTTACTACGGGACGTTGGGACGTTGGGACAGTGGGATATTTGGATGAATCCCAAGATCTCAACGTCCAAATTTCCAAATATCCAGTAGTATAGAAGTCGTATTTCCCGGATTTATAGTGGATGCCTCTTGTTGACTAGCTGCCGGTTCTTTCGCAGCTTTGGAAAAAACGAGAAAGCATTCGCGCATGAAAATCAACAAACACATAGAAAGAGGCGCAGGGGCTGCCAAAATTTTTGACAGCAGAAGTTTAGCCGTAGATTACCGTACCCTTACACCCATTCTTCGTCCCGGTATGCAGGTCCTCGATGTTGGATGTGGTACAGGTGGCATATCCAAGGATATTGCCGGGGTCGTCGGGCCCGCCGGGCAGGTGACGGGAATTGATAATACGGCGCTGTTCATTGAAAGCGGCAAGAAAACCTACGCTGACATTCAGAACCTGCAACTCATCCACGCTGATCTCTTCGATTTTAATCCTGATCAGGATTTCGACCTAATCGTTTCGGCCCGGGTGCTCCAATGGCTCAGTGATCCGTTGGCAGCGCTGATCAAAATGAAAAGCCTGCTGAAGCCCGGAGGCATGGTCTCTATACTCGACTACAACCATGAGGCATTAGAGTGGGAACCGCAGCCACCGCAAAGTATGCTTCAGTTTTACGATACTTTCCTGCGCTGGCGCGCTGACGCCGGCATGAACAATCATATCGCCAAGGATCTGCCAAAATTATTGGAGACTGCCGGCTTTGTAGAGATCGAAACTATAAACTCCGATGAACGTTACGATAGCTCCCGGGCAGATTACAAAAAGAAGATCGGTATTTGGGCGGAAGTGGCCGGCTCCACACAGATGGTGAAAGAAGGCTACCTGGATGATGCACTTCGCCTGCAGGCCATTCGGGAATATACGGAATGGATGGAACACTCAGCGGTTTCTATGACTATGAAGCTGAGAGAAGTCAGAGGAGTCAGTTGATGTTGTGACACTGTGATTATTTCAAATACGGGAAACCGTAAAGAATTGCTTGTCAATTTTTCGGTTGCACTCTCCTGCCCATGCTTCGTATTTTGCAGAAAAATAAGAATGATGTTGGTAACTGATCAGCAAGCCGTGCAAAAGTATTATGATGCGCTGTTAAATAAAGATGAGGGATTCGTAGGCATCTTTTATGTAGGGGTGAAAACAACCGGCATATTTTGTATTGCCACCTGCCATGCCCGAAAGCCTAAATTGGAGAACGTAGAATTTTATACGGAAGTAAAAGACGTCTTGCGTCATGGTTACCGGCCCTGCAAATTGTGTAAGCCTACCGAAAATGCCCATCAGCCACCGGAAGCCGTAAAGCAGGCCATTGCCATGGTCAAGGCCAGTCCGAAAGAGAAAGTAACGGAATTTCAATTGCGGCAGAACGGGCTACAACCAGAAGCCATTCGTCGCTGGTTCAAGAAACATTATGGACTGACCTTCCATGCCTATCAGCGTATGCTTCGTATCAATTCCGCTTTCCAGGAATTGAAAAACGGAAAAAGTGTAACCGATGCGGCCTATGATCTGGGCTATGAGTCGCTGAGTGGTTTCGGTTATACCTTTAAAAAGCTGGTGGGAAAAGCACCCGATGAAAGTAAGGATAAACGGGTTATTCTCATCAACCGCTTGACTACACCACTGGGCCCCATGTTTGCCTGCGCAACTGATGAAGGCCTGTGTCTGCTGGAATTTACAGATCGGCGTATGCTGGAGACCGAATTTCACGATCTGCAAAAGCGTCTGAATGCCGTCATTCTGGCCGGAGAGAATGAACATATCATACAGGTAAAACG
>JAGQXH010000199.1 GCA_020436695.1 Lewinella sp.
TGCTTCCACCCGGAGCAGGTTCTGCGCCAGAAAACTGCGGTAGCCTTCGTCGCGTACACTCCAGAAAATAATCTGTTCGGGATGATCCGGGCGGGGCTGTACTTCGGTTTTCTCACGGGGTAAAAAGGCAGGGTTGAGCGTAGCGAACTTGCGCACCACTACCCCATCCTTTCTTCGAAATACGATGGGCACTATATTCTTTAACATATCATGTTCCAACTGGCGAACCAGGCGTTCTTTGCGACGCGCCCACGACCGGCTCAGGCCTAGTTGGACCAGTTTGTCGTATAGATTATTACGTGTCGTTTGAGGATTCATGATCGTGTTTTGTCCATTTATAGAACAATTGAGTACAGCTAAAGTTGCTTTTATTTTATTTAAAAACAAATAGTTCCCTGTCTTTAAATCCGTGTCGACAACGGCATCTCGCTGACCATAACGGTGCAATAAAGTTGGGGAGATTGCAGGTTGCATTTTACAGCCTGCAACGCTCTGGTAACATCACAGAAAATAAAAGCCGGAGACTAACGCTCCGGCTATCCAAAAATTAAAACTAATGCTTCCGATAATTTAGTTACCTAATTCCAATCCCTATTTGCTGATGCGCAAGGTGGTGGTGCCCCCGTCGTCACTTTGCATTCTAAGGAAATACAGACCTTTTTCGAGTTGCCCCAGATTGTCCACTTGTAATACGTGGTGACCTCCGGGAAGATCTTCCCGCCAGAAAGGTTTGACCAACTGTCCGATACCATTGAATAGGCCGAACGTAATGCTGGCCGGGTCTTTCAATTCAAGTTGCAGTGCGATGGATTGGGTGAAGGGGTTCGGAAACACCTTCCATCCGGATAATGCTTCAATATCCAGCACGGCATTTACCAGTGCTTCGTCGATGCCGGGAATGGCAACGGGCCAGATCCCGGGAGAAGGCACCGATACCCCCTTCGTTTCCCCACGCAAAGCATCCTGACCGAAATAGTACATAGGCCACCCTTTGTAAGTGAGCTGGAGGCGGCCAAAAACATCTATTGTATTGAATAAGGTGGTATCGACCGTGGAGGGAACTCGTCCCAGATCTTCTTCATAGATGGGCCAAACACTATTGTTACTGAAATCTTCGGCCGTAAAATTATTTTGATCAAAATTATCGTTGACAAAAAAGTAGAGCGTTCGGCCATAGGCATCTACAAAATACTGCACCATTTCAGATCCGGGTTCGTACATACTGTTGTAGGTTACTCCATCCAAACCGACCAATGTATCGTTCATCAGCATGATGCCATAATCAGGTTTGGCCACAAACCAAACGTTGTTCACGCCTTCTCCATTGGTATCTCCCGGATTAGCATCATTGGCAAAGTAATAAAGCGGCCAGCCCTTATAAGTAGTTTGCATAACTCCGTCACCGCGATCGAAAACACCGAAATCATCGGCTTCCAATCCGGTTCCTAAAACGGGTGTTTCCGCGTAGAAAACCGGCCAGACATTCAGGCAGCCTCCGGTACAGGTCGAGGCATCAGGAGTAGCATCCCGGGTAAAGTAGTAGAGCGTATTGCCGTTACCGTCAGTCAGCACCTGCCCCAGTGCGGGATCTTCAGCCAGTTGGATATTAATGGCCGGAAGGGCCTCTTCCACTCCAGCCACCGCCACCGGCCAAACACCGGGTTGCGGTACGGATACTCCTTTGGTGTCACCCCGCTCTGCATCCTGACCGAAATAATACAGCGGCCAGCCTTTGTAAGTGAGCTGTTGGCGGCCGAATACGTCGATCACATCAAACAGGCCGGCATCCAGCGTAGAAGGAATACTACCCAGATCTTCTTCATAGATAGGCCAGACCGCATTGTTGCTGAAATCCTCAGCTGTGAAGTTGTTCTGATTGAAACGGTCCGGTTTAAAGGTGTACAGTGTACGCCCGGCAGCATCGACAAAAAATTGCACGGTCTCTGTACCCGGCTCGTACATACTGTTGTAGGTCACTCCGTTGAGTCCAACCAGCGCGTCATTCAGCAACATGATGCCATAATCAGGTTTGGCCACAAACCAGATATTGTTCACGCCTTCTCCGTTGGTGTCTCCTACATTGGCGTCACTGGCAAAATAATACAATGGCCAGCCTTTGTAGGTAGTTTGCATGGCCCCATCGGTTCGCTCGAAAGAGCCGAAGTCTGCCGCATCCAGTCCAGTTCCAACACTTGGGTTTTCTACATAAAAAACCGGCCAGACGTTAAGGCAACCATCGGTACAGGCCGAGGCGTCCGGGCTCGCATCCCGTGAGAAATAGTAAAGGGTGTAACCATCGGCATCAACCAGAATATCACCTAAAGTAGGATCGGTAGAGCGTTGAATATCTTCCTGTGCAGCGGCGGAAATGCTCAATAGCAGTGATAGAAGGAAGAATGAGATGTTGCGTAAGGGTAAAAATGTGTTTTTCATTGAGGGATCAATTGATTTAATAATGCTTTCGTCTATGCCCCCAATACAAGAAAAGAAAGGAAAAGGCTGCGTGCGGTAAGGAATTTATTTTTGTTGCTACTAATTGTGTACAAGACAAAAAAACAGAATCAAGCCTTTTAGCTCCCCGCGCCCTTAACCCTGAAGGGAAATCTACCCGCGAAATGGCATCATCCTTTAGGAATTTAAGGCGCGGGATAGCCATCGGAACAAGTTTTGCCCTATATACAGCACGACCAATTGACTTACTACTGACCTATATCAATTCACCCGATAATTAAATCCGGCACTCATACCCAAACTCCAGAGTTTCACCTTACCGTGCCCCAGACCGGTAAGCGGCAACTGAAAATAGGGCGCCAGCTGCAAGGATGCACGATGAGAAAGCTTCAGGTGGTAGCCCGCAGTGACCTGACCAATAGCAAACCAGTGGCGATATTCGTTCGTACCATACCACTTTTTCACCAGGTCTTCATCGGGAAGATCGTAGTGAAAATAATAACGTTCCTTGAGCATGAAAAACGAAGTAAAACCGGCTTTGGCAAAAAAGCCGGAGCGAAGCATGCCCGTGGGATAGTAACCGATCAGTACCGGCACTTCCAGTATACGGCAATACCCCGTAGTGGATTGCGGAGCGATCTTGCGGGTCCAAAAACCTACGGGCGGTTTATAGGCCCCTTCCCCGGCAACGTATGATTTTCGGACGTAATTGGCACCCAGACTAATACTGTACCGGCCCTGGTAGAAATATTCCAGTTGCAGGCCGGCTTTCAGGTCCACTTTAGTGGGGTGTTCAGTGTCCGTAACCGTCACTTCTACAGCCATCGGCAAACCGATCAGAAAGAAATTATGAGGATTGGTCTTTATTTCTTTTTTTGAAACGGTTTCATAGGAAATTTCAGGTAGTTGATCCGCAACCGTCGATTGATGAATCAGGAGGCGATAAGGTAGCGGAGACGGCAGTGGTAAAAGTACTATTTCTTCCAATTCAGCCACACCCGACTTATCCGGTTCGTTTTCTTCCTCATTGATATGTGGTGGAACATTCTGACCGGATTTAGCAATAGACTCTTCCGGGTCTTTACCGATTTCATTGACACCCTGTGCAGCAATGGGCGTGGAATTTGTCTTTATTTTCTTTTCCTTTGTGCTCTTCTCCGTGCGGACATCCGTTTTTACGGCTGGAGGATTAGGTAGTTTTTTAGCTGTTTCAGTTGTTGTTTCAGCCTTGTCCTTCGTGGCTGAACTTTCTAATTTGTTTTTGCCAATCGAATTGCCCTCCCCGTTCTCCTCCTGTATTACAGGTCCCGGATCTTGCACTTGGTCATTTCCGGAATGATCAGCTTTGTTTTTTTCAATAGAGACACCTTCTTTGTTCAAATTTGTTTCTTCCCGCGCGAACCACCAGGACATCCCGGCCAACAGCAGCAACAGCAAAATACCCCACCACCAGATCAGACCCCGGCGGCGCTTATCCCGGTCCAATAGGGCTTCCATCCGTTGCCAGGCTTCCGGGTTATATTCAAAATCATACTGTTCCGACCCCTGTTGGAACAACTGATCCAGCTTTTTCGGTTGTTTTTCAGACATGCGGATCACTCAGTTTAACCGCCAGCATTTCTTTTAGTCTGGCCCTGGCTCTTACCAGATTGGATTTGGAAGTAGCGATGCTAATTCCCAGGCTATCGGCTATTTCCTGGTGTTTGAATCCATCGATCACGTACATATTGAAAACCGTACGGTACGCAGCGGAAAGGGACTGAACCATTTCCATCAACTCCTTATAGCCGATCCGGCTTAGAATATCTTCTTCTGACGGCAAATGTTTTGCTTCTTCCATGCGCACTTCCATTTTGAATTTTTTGTCTTTTTTGATCTGATTGATGGCCGTATTGATCACTATTCTTCGAAACCAGGGTTTAAACGGCTGTTGGGTGTCATATTGCTTTATGTGCCTGAAGACCTTCAGGAACCCATCGTTCAACATCGAGATAGCTTCCGATTCACTACCGGTATAGCGGATACAGATGCTCATACCGTACGGATAGAATAGCCGGTATAGTGCATTCTGGCTACTACGGTCCTGCCGCCGGCAGCCCTGAATGATCTGCTGGAATTCCGCTTTGGAGTGTTGGTCCATGAAAGGAGTTTATTCTCTTCCCTATACAAGCTTGAAGGTCAAAAGGCTGCCTGGGATCAGAATAAAAATAAGAAAGAAAAAAATTTCTTACTTTCAGCTCCATGCATACCTCCATTACCCTACTGAGTTTGCTGATCATGATGGGCGGTTTATCACCGGCATTGGCCCAGCCCATCATCGCGGCCGGGCAGGAAGCCCAACTCGATATCAGAGTAGCCGGCACCCATAGTCTTCGCATCACCCTTAAGCCCCTGAGCTTTAAGGCAGCATTCCCTCATAATCCGGCCCTGGCGGAACGCGAATATCCGTCTCCGGGAATCAGCTTGCGTGCGATCAGCCGGCCTGTCCGACAAAAGGTGGGCGAAATGGTCGTAGAAGTACAACCCGATCCGTTAAAACTGATCATTTCCAATGCAGAAGGTCAATTTATACAGGAACTTACTTTCCAGAAAGATGGCAATGTCAGCTTTCGGCTGGAAGACCGGCCGGTACTTGGCCTGGGTGAAGGAGGACCTAAACCAGAGCGTGGCGTCAACTGGAGGCAATTATCCGTAGAATATGATCGTCGAGGGCGTTTTCATCAGATGCTGCCCCGGTGGCAAAGTGACGCCTACGGGTCGCGCAATCCGGTGGCGATGTTGATCGGTACGGCTGGATGGGGACTCTATGTGGCCACCCCCTGGGTACAGATCGATCTTCAGCAAAAAGAACAAGGGTTATTTCTCCCTTTCGATCCCCAGGGAGAAAACCGTGCCCAACAAGATCAGCAAAATCAGGGGCTCAGCCAGGGTAAGGGGATTCCTCCTGCCGACCAGCTGATACCGGGCCTCTTCGATATCTTCGTATTTGACGCACATGATCCCGCTGCCATGATGAAAGATATTTCCGCCATCAGCGGCACGGCCGTACTTCCCCCCAAATGGGCATTGGGATATATACAATCGCATCGTACGCTGGAGGATGATGAGCAAATACTGGGCATTGTCGACAGTTTTCGCAGCAAACACATTCCGCTGGACGCGGTGATCTATCTGGGCACAGGGTTTTGCCCGCAGGGCTGGAACACCCGGCAACCTTCCTTTGAGTTTAACCCAGAAGTTTTTCACCGGGCCCCCAGAGCAGTTATATCCGACCTGCACGACCGTCATGTCCGGGTAGGTGTCCACATCGTTCCCTGGGATCGGGACAAGCTGCCGACCCTGCACGGAAGCATTCCATCGAAAGCCGGCGAAAAAATGGATGGTGCTCACATTAAGAACTATTGGCAACAACACAGTGGGCTGGTAGATTCCGGGATCGATGCCTGGTGGCCGGATGAAGGTGACTGGTTCGATCTGTTCGAGCGGATCAAGCGCCACCAGTTGTATTATCAGGGTCCCATTTATTCTCAACCAGACCGACGCCCATGGAGTCTGCACCGGAATGGACATCTGGGCATTGCACGTTGGGGCGGTTGGGTATGGTCGGGTGACACCCAAAGCTCCTGGAAGACACTGGAGGCACAGATCGCCGTTGGGATCAACCATTCATTGAGTCTATCCCCTTTCTGGGGTTCCGATATTGGAGGATTCTATCCCAATCCGGAGCTAACCGGTGAACTGTACGCCCGATGGTTTCAGTTTGGGGCCTTTTGTCCTTCTTTCCGCTCACACGGACGTACCTGGTGGACCCGTTTGCCCTGGGGTTGGGGCCTATCGGAAATGGGACCCCGTGAGGTCAACAATACCAATGACTTTACCGCCGAAGGGGCAGCCAATAACCTTCCGCTTGAGTCGGAACTGAACCATCCGGAGATCGAACGGATCTGTAGAACATACTCAGAGTTGCGTTATAGCCTGCTACCCTATACTTACACCCTAACCTGGGAAGCCAGAGAACAGGGTCTGCCGTTGATGAGAGCCATGTGGCTTCATTATCCCAAGGATAAACAAGCCGTTCAGCGAGGTGATCAGTATTTATGGGGACGCGATCTGCTGATCGCTCCGGTCTTTGAAAAGGGAGCCAGGTCAAGAGCGATCTACCTGCCCGAAGGCGACTGGTACGATTGGTGGACCAATACAAAAGAAAATGGTGGACAAAGTATACAACGGGAAGTTGATCTTCGTCTGATGCCCATATATGTACGTGCGGGTGCGATCATTCCGGTAGATCCTATACGCCAGTATACCGACCAGCCGGTGACAGTTCCCATGACCATAAGGATCTACACCGGCGCCGATGGTGACTTTACGCTATATGAAGATGACGGTATCAGCCTTGATTATCTGACGGGAAGCAGTACGCAGACGCATTTTATCTGGAAGGATAGAAGCAGAACCCTACAGATCAAATCTCAGGGAGAAGAGGAGAAGCAACGCCGGCTAAGATTGGAGTTATTGCCGGAAGGCCGGATCACGGAGGTGAGTTACAGCGGGCAGCAGATGGAGTTGATCTTCGAATAAGCGTGATCTGAAAGACTGTTATTACACCTACAATTAGTTTATTCCGAATGCAAAATAGTAAGACCCTATTCGAACGCGGTTCCTGGTCGCTGGAACAATACCCTCAACCTGATGCAGACTTGGTGGACCTGCTGGTCAATACCATTTGGGGAACTCCCGGAAAAACCCTGTATCAGCACCTCGATACCCGTGACCGGATCCTGCAACTTCAGCGTACACACTACATCACTTTACGTAAGGACAAGCGCACACGGGCAGGTATGACCCTTTGCCAAAGAACTGTCAGGGATGGTGACCGGTTATCCAATGCCTTATATGTGCGATATTTGTCTTTTGCGGAGATCTTCCGCAAAAAACACGGCAGCGGATCTACACCCACCGAGAGCGTTTTTTTACGGCCGGGCAGCATGATCAAAAGCCGGTTGGCACATATTTTCAGCCATCCGG
The DNA here is from genome assembly GCA_020436695.1 of Lewinella sp. GTDB lineage: Bacteria > Bacteroidota > Bacteroidia > Chitinophagales > Saprospiraceae > Flavilitoribacter. The sequence goes on from JAGQXH010000199.1 coordinate 7,480, forward strand.
AGGATATCGCATCCCCTTTACCCGGCACGCAGCAAAGTTATTATTACGCCTACGTTGAATCCGAGAACGAGCGATCTCTACAGATCTGTTATTCCTTTGGTTATCAGCGGATTCGCAGCTTTCGCACCTTACCGTTCAGTCGTTTTTTTCCTAAAAAGAATAAGTGGGTAAGCAAAGCATCGGAGGATGACAGAGCCGAGATACTAGCGGGCGTAGAGGCGCAATATCAGAACTATCGGCAATTTTTCACCGACCATCTCTTTCAGGACGATCATTACTTCGTATTTAAAAAAGAAGGACGCATTCTGGCCGGGCTCCGCGCCATGCCCGTCAATTGGGTAGTCCAACACCTGCCTGGATTTACCGGGCGACTTACACAAAACCTGATTCCACATATTCCATTGCTTTCCCGGCTGTTCAATCCTAAGGATTTCCGTTTCGCGGCCATTGAAGGTATTTTTTATCTACCAGAACAGGAACATGCCCTATATTCTCTTCTGGAAAGCGTACTTGCGGAGTTGCAGTTGCATACGGCCCTGATCTGGCTGGATGATGAAAGTAGATTGTTTCATACCCTTAAAAATTCCGGAAAATTGGGCTTATTATACCATCTGGAAAAGCCCTCCCCCGTTGATATTCTGGTGCGTTTCACTGATCCGTCGCCGGAAATGGCCGAAGCTTACCGCCGGGCTCCGGTCTATATTTCAGCACTGGATCTCACCTAGCGGCAATAATTAAAACGTCCGGGCTAACAAACTCCACCATTTAGCTTTGAGGCTTCTTGCCTAAAACCGGGACGGCAGTTTCCATTGCCCACATCCACCGGACAAACATTTCTACTGCTCCAATGCAACCGATCCCACCTATTTACGTACCAATACAATAATTCATCCAATCGCAGATATCTCCGGAACCCCCTAAGTCTTGTAATTGGGAAACTGTTATCCCTTCCCCAGCATCACTGATTTGAAAACACGCTGTTTTTTTCTTGCTTTATTACAACCACGTTTCACATGAAAAACTTACTGACCATCCTCTTATTTTCACTGTCATCCCTTAGTTTACAGGCACAATCAGATCTATTTGAGATTGGATTTTTCCTTGGCGGTTCCTCTATGGGAGGGGACCTTGTCGAGTCCAACTTCGGCTCCGTCAATGAGATCAACGGCGCTTACGGACTAATGATCCGCCGTTATTTCAATACAAATATGGCCGTTCGGGTCAGTGCACTGACCACAAAACTCACTTCTCAGGACCGTCACTTCGATCGATACGGCGGGCAGGTATTCATCTCAGAAACACCAGTTATCGAATTTTCTGCTGATTTTGAATATGACATCCTGGGCCATCAGCGGAACTGGCAGGGTAACGGAGGTAAAGTCTCCCCCTACGTATTCATAGGGGTAGGTGCTGCGCTAACCGACCCTATGCTGACTTATGATTTTGAAAGCGAAGACATCATGTTGGATGAAACTGCTGATGTGTCCAAAACCCGTTTCATCGTACCATTCGGAGTCGGTGGCCGTTACAATTTTTCCTCTAAAGGCACCATTGCGCTGGAATTCAGTGCCCGTCCGACCTTCTCCGACTATCTGGACGGAGTAAGTCTGGCCGGTAACCCCGGCAAGAACGACTGGTACGGTTTCGGTAGCGTCCAGTTCTGGTTTAAGCTGAGTGGAAAGAAATATTAAGATTGTCTTTGAGCCGTAAGTCGATAGTCGTAAGTCTGATTGAGACTGACCATCGGCTTACGACGAACGGACTGTTGTAACTCACAAACAATGAGCTATTCGCTCAAAATACTCCACCAATAGCGGATATTGCTCATAAAAAAAGAAAGATCCGGGATCGCTGGCCATGGTCTGCATGTGGCGTATGGAAGCCCTGCGTACTTCTTCACTGAAGCGATTCTGGAAAGGCGATAACCGGCCGGTATACAACGTAAAAACGTGTACCGGTTCTACTTCATTATCCGGGTCTCCCGCCTTCAGCAGGTCGATATTGACCAGATCTTCCTGAAAACCATATCCACGCGAGTGCGCATGCGGATCACCATCTGATACCAATACGAAGAATTTGGGCACGCCGACGATGGAGCGGAGGCGAAATTCTTCATTGGCCATTTCAATAGCAGAATGTATATCTGTGGCGTAAACCGTGGTGGGAATACGCAATTCCTCAATAGCAGCATCCAGTTTATGCGTTTCACCGGTTAAGGGCAGGATGCGTTGTGCTCCCCGATTGAAGGTAATGATCCCGATCTTAAGGTTGGTCTCACTCAGTTCATAGCTGCTGGTCAGGGCCAACAATACCGTACGTATCTCGTCCAGATAGGCTCGTTCACTTCCCGAAAAATCAAGAGCGATCACAATATTCATCGGGCAGGAGGCCTGTACGCGTTCCTGCTGTGCAATAAGCTGGCCGGAGACCAGCCCCATAACAGCCAATAGAAAGATCGGGCGGAGAATCGTTCGGTACATGAATCGGGATTTTGGATAGTATAGGGCCAGGGCGGTCCTTTCAAAGATAGGGTATTTCGCGCTAGCTTTCCAAGCCTCTTTTTGGTATTTGCAAACAAAAAGACGCAGAAAAAATATTTGTTCCGCTTATATTTAACAGACAAAACGAAAACCACAACAAAATGAACGACAAGACTTTTCACATTAATCGCCGTCACTTTTTGATGAGCGCCTCGGCCGCTATGGCCTATTCCAGCCTGGGGGCCTACGGATTGGACCTCCTTTTTCGCGATACGCCGCTTCGGGTAGGGCTGATCGGAGCCGGATGGTTCGGTAAGAATGATCTTTTCCGGCTGTCGCAGGTTGCTGACATTGAAGTAGTCTCCATTTGCGATGTTGACCAACATATGCTGGACGATGCCGTAGCGCAGGCACAACAATGGCATAAATCGGGAAAAACGCCCCGCAAATACAACGACTACCGCAAAATGCTGGCGGAAAAAGACCTGGATATTGTCATCATCGGAACACCCGATCACTGGCATGCCCTACAGATGATCGAAGCTGTCCGATCCGGTGCCCACGTATACGTGGAAAAACCCATCAGCGTGGACGTCATTGAAGGCGAAGCCATGGTGGCCGCCGCCAGAAAGTACAATAAGATAGTGCAGGTAGGCACGCAAAGGGTAAGCACACCGCACCTGATCGATGCCAAGAAGAGCATCGTGGAAGCCGGCCTGCTCGGCAAGATCTCCCATGTGGAGATGTGCTGTTATATCCACCAGCGGGTAGATGGCAATCCGCCACTGGAGCCAGTGCCCGATTGGTTTGATTATGAGATGTGGTGCGGCCCTGCACCTAAACGTCCATACGACGGTCTGCCGCATATCCGCTGGTGGCGGGCCTTTAATGAATATGGCAACGGTATTCTCGGAGACATGTGCATACATATGTACGATGCCGTCCGCTGGACGCTGGATCTCGGCTGGCCGGATCGGGTGCGCTCCGTAGCCGGCATCTATGTGCAGAAAGACGGAAAATCCAATATATCAGACACCCAGCACGCTATTTTCGAATATCCGGAGCTGAATTGCGTCTGGCAGCATCGGACCTGGGGTACCTCAGCTGATCCGGATTACCCATGGGCGTACATTATCTACGGTGAGAAGGGCACGCTCAAGGCCAGCACCCGTCAGTATGAGTTTATCCCTCAGGGCGATGGCGGTCGCATTCTCAAGGAAGCGATTACCGAAGGGGAACAATTTCCTGCCGATATCGGAGACAACGGCCGTGCCACCAGTAGTGCGCCACCCTCCCGTTGGCATATGCTGGATTTTCTGGCCGCCATCGACAAAAATGAACGGCCGGTTTCCGACATCGAGCAGGGACATATCTCCACAGCAAGTTGTATTCTGGCTAATATCTCAGCGGAATTGAATGGCCGGCCGTTGCAGTACGATCCCAAAACCCGTACCGTGGTCGGCGATGAAGAGGCAACCAGGATGTTGGCCCGGGAATACCGGAAACCCTGGGTACATCCGACGCCCGAGAATGTTTAAACGCCCGAAGTTCAAATGCATTGTATCAGGATCAAACTGAGTCGTAAGTCGGGTTTCGGCCGAAAAAGTTGGGGCAGCAACCTAACTCTCGGTCTCCGACTTACGACTCTTTCCAGCGTGAACCTGCAACTTATTCCACAGCTCAGCGCAGGATAGCCTTCCTGCTGGAAAAGCTAATTTTGCAAATAAATATTTATGCTTATTTTCAA